>CAKUDW010000090.1 GCA_934645275.1 uncultured Clostridia bacterium | reverse complement strand
GCATCGCAGCCGTCGCGCTGGCAGTGGCGGATATGCTCACTGTTGTTGCCCCTGGATTGCCATGCGCCCCAGTCGTGACCGAGCTTGCCGTATTGAGCGCCGCACTGGGCGCAGGTTTTGCCCGTGGTGCAGGTCGGCGTTTCGCTGCCGCCAGAGTGAAGGCTGTGTGGATCGCCAACGGGTATGAAAGAGTGCAATTCGCCGCATTTCGAACAGCGGACAGTTACCCAATGCTGATCGTCGTTGTATCGGCTGTATCCTGTAATCTCATGATCTGCGAACGTTTTACAGTATTTACATGTGGTACGGAAGGTTTCCGCCTTCGCTTCCGGCATCATTCCCGGCAGCAGGCACAGCAGCAGCGCCGCGACCAGCAATATGGCAAAATTCTTCTTCATCTTCATAGCCTTCTTAAAGCTAAAAGTAGCGGTTTATTCTATCGGCATTACGCCGCGGGAAACAGGGGAGATCAGCATGACGCGAACTCCGCATTGGAAAAATACAGCATGGACGCGCCGGTCTCGCGCCCTGCCGTGAAGGGCAGCTCGGGTTCCGTGCCATCTGCGTTCAGCCGGGAAAGCGTAGGCCGTTCGGCAGGCAGCGCGACCTTTGCCTTGCCCTCAGGCTGAATGGACTTGCCGGCATATTCAAAGCCGTCGCTTAGTAGCGCATCGCCGTTTGCAATTTCATCCATGCACAGTGCCAGCCCGCCCTGGGCAGTTATTCGCCCGTCGCCGCGGTTTCCTCGGCCAGCGCGAGGTACGTGCCGTCGCTCAGTAGCGCATCGCCGTTTGCAATTTCGCCCATGCACAGTGCCAGCCCGCCCTGGGGCAGTTATTCGCCCGTCGCCGCGGTTTCCTCGGCCAGCGCCAGATGCGTGCCGTCGCTTAGTAGCGCATCGCCGTTTGCAATTTCGTCCATGCACAGCGCCGGCCCGCCCTGGGGCAGTTATTCGCCCGTCGCCGCGGTTTCCTCGGCCAGCGCCAGATGCGTGCCGACGCTCACGTTGCCGCGGATGGGGCAGAGAGCGCGCGTCGCTTCAGTTTGCTTGAATTCGACGATCGCGCCTCCAACCTCGCCAGCACGCTTGCAGCCATTGCGCCTGCAGGTGCTGGTGCGGATTTTGCTCTCTTGGCATGCACACCAATATTATAGCATGGAAAAGCGTCGGGCGCAATAGGGAGGAGTAAGAGAGTTTGGGGATCGAGTGCAGCAGTACAATACGTAGGTAACACCAAAGAAAACGAAAAAGAGAACTTATGTGGTAAGATAGCGGTACAGGCTATGTTTGACGCTCCTGCAATTGTAGTACATCCTTTGGGATGAAGCGCTTGCTTCATCCCATCTTTTCTGATAGAATAGTTCTGCCGGATGGATTGGAAAAACACAGCCCGGTAGGTAGTCCGGACGCGGCGCGCAAGCGCCGTCAGTAACCCTCCCTCCTGTGGGGTCGTCCACCGATCTGAAATTGCCCGGCGCACAGGAGGAATGCCCCATGTCGGTCACGGTTACCATTTTCTTTGACGAACCTTTTTTCGCAGCACTGGTCGAGCGGCGCGAGGGCGATGCGCTCACTGTCGCCAAGCATGTATTCGGTCCTGAACCGAGCGATGCAGAGGTGTTCCAGTGGGTGCTGACGCACTTTGCCAGGCTACAGCTTTCGCCGCCAGTGGAAGCGGGGCGTGAGAAGATCATTGCCCGCAATCCCAAACGTCGCCAGCGACAGGCCGCCAGCGCGGTTGGCACTGGTATCGGTACGCGATCGCAACAGGCTTTGCAGCTTGCATGCGAACAGAGTGCCACGCTGCGCAGAGCTGAGCGCAAATCGCGCGATGAAGCTGCGGAGACACGCAAATTTCAGCTCAGGCAGGAAAAGCGCAGGGAAAAGCATCGCGGTCACTGAAAATGCTCCGCGCCCCGAAGACCGGTTGACGGTTCTTTCGGGGCATTCCTTTTGACTGGCTCAGATTTGTATGCCTGCCAGCTTCAACAGCCAGCAAAACAATACCGGCAGGAAAATGGCCGGCAAAAAATCCGCGGTCTTGACCTTTTTGAGTCCCATCAGATTGATCGAAAGCGCCAGCAATACCAGCGAACCCACGCAATTCACCATCGGCAGTGCGTTCACGGAGAGCAGGAAGGGCTGTATGTGGGATGCCAGCAGCGTCAGCAGACCCTGAAACAGGAATACGAAGATGGCTGAAGCCATCACGGAGCCGCCCCAGGTGACAGACAGGCAGGCGGCAGATACGAAGTCCAGCAATGATTTGATCAGCAACGTGGTGTGGCAGCCCAGCTCCAGATGATCGGCAGGATTCGTAGCCCCCTCAAACGAACCGAGCACCGCCATTGAACCAATGCAAAACAGCAGCGAAGCGGTTACGAAGCCTGCCGCGGGATTTGCGCCGCCACTGCTGCCGCCCACGCGCGCTACCAGCCGATCCCCCAACATGCTGATGCGGTCGTTCAGGCGCAACGCGTAGCCTATCAGCAACCCCAGCACCATTGATGCGACCACTACGATGGCCTGCGCGCCGGATTCTACGCCCAGTAGTCCCGACAGTGATGCAAACACCGTACACAACCCCGAACAGAACATCATGGTGTCCGGCAACGGTTCGCGCGTGCCGGTGTTTCTGCCGCCGTGGTGGCGAAGGACGAGGCCGATGCAGCCGCCGATGACCACTGCCAGCGCATTCACGAACGTGCCGAAATATTTCCACATATGCATGCACTCCCTATAAAAAGGTATTTGCAATCATAACACTCAAATGTTAAATTGGAAGCGGCATGCAGACTGTTTTTGGCATGCAAACGCGGCATACGGCTTCGCTTTGAAGCCGTATGCCGCGTTGCCGAAATGACGTTTTAAGTATCCTCTTCGTTGAACAGACTCTGCGTCTTTTCACCATCGTCCTTTTGCATGGCGCGCCGCTGTGCAGGTAACGTGTACACCAGAAAGATGATGATCGCGCTCAGCACTACGCCCGCAATCTGCCCCACGCCAGCCAAATTGCCCAGCTTGGCATGATTGCGAATCAGCAGGCCGAAAATCAGCCCGCCGCCCATTGTGCAGATAAACGTAATGCCTGCGAGCGCCCATTTATGGCCGATGCTCTTGCCATAGAAAAATGCAATCAGCGCCGCTACAAGCGGCAGCGGAAGATAAATGCCCATGCGCTCGCCTCCTTCTTTCCAGTCATTATAGCCGAATTTTGATTGTCATGCAAGCAAAAAAGTACCGCGTGGTCACTTCATTATCGACCAAACCACGCGCTGATTTCCCGCATGCGCGCCATCTGATCTACTCGGAATGGGCAGCGGCCGTTACAGTGGCCGCATTGCACGCAATCTGAAGCCGTCTTTTCCAGCGTCAGGTAGTGTTCCCGCGCCAATGAATCGCCCAGCCGGGCCAGATCGTAATACTTATTGATGAGCGCGATGTCGAGTCCAGCGGGGCAGGGATGGCAGTGCTGACAGTAGACGCACTTGGTCATGGCATCCTCAGGCGTGTAGGCGCTGATGACCGAATAATCTCGCGCTTCGGCAGGGACATCAAAGAAGCGCATTGCCCGTTCCATTTCGGCCACGCTGCCATAGCCGGGCAGTACTGTAACCACGCCGGGCTTATCCAACGCGTATTGTAGGCACTGATACTGTGTGAGCGCCGCGCCAAATGGAGATTGCGCCGCATCCAGCAGTTGGCCGCCACAGAAGGGCTTCATTACAGAAATACCCACGCCTTCCTTTTGGCAACGGCGATAGAGCGCCTGTCGCTCGTCGCTGCTGCCCGCGCCAAACTCGCCCTGACCGTAATCGTATACGGGATTGATGGAGAACATCAGCATATCAATGATTCCCATATCCAACACGCGGTTTGCCAGCGCGGGAGTGTGCGAGGACAGGCCGATGTGCCGGATCACGCCCTGTTCCTTCAGTGAGAGTACATAGTCCAACACACCGTTTTTGCGGTAGGCTTCCAGATCCTTTTCCTCATCGAGGCAGTGGATGAAGCCGAAATCGATATAATCCGTCTGCAGCTTATCCAGCTGCCACTTGACGGACGCCTTGATCTCGTCCAGCTTCGTCGTCCAGCCGTATTCGCCCGAGGTATAATCTGCGCCGAAGTGCACCTGCAGGTACACTTTATCGCGCACGCCCTTGAGCGCCATACCATAGGCGGCGAAGATTGTTGCGTGACCGCCCGCCATGTCGAAATAGTTCACACCATGCGCCACCGCGCCCCGGACAGTCGCGATGATTTCCACCTCAGACTTTGCGCCGATAACCGACGCGCCCATGCCAATGGCGCTGATCCGCTCACCGCCGCGCGGTAAAATGCGATATTCCATATGCTCCCTCCGTTGTTTCATAGTTGTACGATTTCGAGCGCGTTCCCGTGCTCGCGAATGATTTCAATCAGATCATGGGTTTTTATCCAGACAGTCGCCGTGTTTTCATTTGGGTGAACGCCGATCAATCCGGGCGCTTCGCAGAGGTCCCGATCGATAAATACCTTCACGCGCGCCGCCGTATCGTTCAAAATGCCAAGCGGCGTGACAGCACCCGGGATTAATCCAAGCAGCTCCATCAGTTTGTCTGCAGAAGCAAAGCTCAGCGGACGCGTCTGGTGCGCGGCGCGAAACGCCTTCAGATCGACGCGCTTGTCGCCCCTCACCGTGATCAAATAGTAATTCTGCTTTTTATCGTCGCGTACGAATAGGTTTTTCGCATCGGCTTCAGGGTAGGGAACGCTGATCTGCGCCAACTCGGCCATATTGTATACGGCTGGATGTTCCGTGACTTCAAACCATATGTTGCGCTGGCTCAGAAAGTCATATATCTGCTGCTTGCTCACCGTACAATCCCCGTTTAAATATAAAATTACCGGAAAGCGCCGGGCTTCCGGTAATTAAATTATACTATGCTATCTTCAAACTGACAAGGCCTGGCACGCAATTATTCCGCGGTTGCCTTGCTGATGTCCTTGCCGAAGTACTTTTCGGAAATACGGCTCAATTCGCCCTCTTCGTCCAGTTCGGAAATGGCCTGATTGATGGCAGCCAGCAGCGCTGCACTGCGCGCCTCCTTGCGCACCGGGATCGCCACCTGGGAAGCCTCGTCCGTCAACGCTACGACCTTCAGGTTCGCATCCGGATGGGCGTTCATATAGTCATAGAACGAAACTTCGGCGTTCAGCGTCGCGTCTGCACGGCCGGAGAGTACCATCTGGATGGTCTGGTCCAGCGTGTCCACGCCGGCAGCGGTCGCACCGTAGCTTTCAGCCAGCGTCATATAGGTGCTCGCAATGGAATTGGCGGTGTGCTTGCCATTTAAATCTTCGAAGGATTGAATGTCCGTGTTGTCGCCACGCACGATCAGTGCCGTTCGGATGTAGCCATAGGGCGTGGAAAAATCGTACTTGCGCGCGCGCTCTTCGGTCACTTCTACACCGTTGGCGGCGATATCGTAGCGGCTAGAATCCAGTCCGGCGAAAATGCCGTCCCACTCGGTTTCAGCGAACGTAGCCGCCACGCCCAGCTTCGCGGCGATGGCCTGTGCCACCTCTACGTCAAAGCCCACCAGTGTGCCGGCTTCGTCGTGATAGGTCCACGGGGCCCACGCACCCTCCGTTGCCACCACGATTTCGCCCTTGTTCTGGATGTCAGAAAGCTGATCTCCATCCTCGGCCAGCGCCGTGCAAGCGGTCAACATCAGCGCCAGCATCAGCGCCAACAGTTTGGTCATAATACGCATAATTCTGCCTCGCTTTCTAATCGTTATTTATCGTTATCAAGCAGCTGCAAGAACGCGCGGGTGCGCGCTTCCTTCGGCTGCTCGAAGAACGCCCTGGACGAACCCTCCTCTACAATCACGCCATTTTCCATGAACGCCACACGGTTGGAAACATTTCGGGCAAAGCCCATCTCGTGGGTCACGACCAGCATTGTCATGCCTTCGCGCGCCAGATCACGCATTACAGAGAGCACTTCACCGGTCAATTCTGGGTCCAGCGCGGAGGTCGGTTCGTCGAAATAGATGATCTCCGGCTCCGTCGCCAGCGCGCGGGCAATGGCAACGCGCTGCTGTTGGCCACCGGACAGCTCCGCCGGATAGGCGTTTGCCCGACTCGCAAGCCCAACCTTTGCCAGCATGCGCATGCCCGTTTCGCGCGCCTCGGTCTTGGAAATTTTGCGTGCGACGACAAGACCTTCCATGATATTGCCGAGAGCTGTCTTATTTAGAAAGAGATTGTAACTCTGGAACACGAACGCCGTCTTGCGGCGAATGCGGGCGATGTCGCGCTTGGCGATGCGTGCCAGATCGAAGCTTTCGCCGTCGAAACTCAGCTCACCACCGTCGGCATGCTCCAGAAAGTTCAGACAGCGCAGCAGCGTGGTCTTGCCAGAGCCGCTGGGGCCAAGTATAGCCACCACGTCGCCCTTATCTACCTCCAAATTCACATCGCGCAATACCATCTGATCTCCGAAGGCCTTGCGCACACCGTGAATGGACAACAGCCGTTTACGACTTGTGTTTTCCATAAGAGGAGAGCCTCCTTTCACCTGCGCGCTGAATGAACGTCAGCACCGTTGAGAATAACAGGTATATCAGCGCTACTTCGCAGTACAGTGGCAGCATTTCGTAGGTGCGCGCTGCGATGCGTTGCGTGGCCATGAACATCTCCATCACAGTAATGTTTGCTGCCAGTGACGTATCCTTGACCATCGAGATCAGCGAATTGGATAGCGGCGGGAACGCCGTGCGCAGCGCTTGCGGCAGCACGATGCGGCGAATGATTTGCAGGTAACTCATGCCTACGCAGTAGCCGGCTTCCATTTGTCCCGCAGGTACGGCTTCCAGCGCCGCACGCATCGTTTCGGCGCAGTATGCGCCCTCGTTTATGGAAAACACGATGATGGCCGCCGGGAACGGATTCAGCACAATGCCCACGTCTGGCAGGCCATAGAACACCACGAACAGCTGCACCAACAGCGGCGTGCCGCGGATCACCCATATATAGAAGCGGGCAATTTGCTTGAGTACGCGCACGTTCGCAAACTGTACCAGAGCCGTGATGATGGCAATGACCATGGCCAGCGAAAACGATATAATCGTCAGCGGTATGGTCATGGTAAGTCCCGGCAGCAGGATCTGCCAGAAGGAATCTATCAGTAATTGAAGCAAATCGCCGTTCATGTCGCTGTCCTTTCCATGCGGCGCTGCACAGCCGCTATATGGTTTTTATAATATAGCACTGCACTGTTTTAAATGCTATCCGAATTCCGAGCATTTTCATTCAGATTTGATGCGAAAAGCGTTAATTCTTGTGAGGTGCGGCAAAAACGCACAGTGAAAAACTTTTCTATTGACAGTATGCCTTTTTTTGTGTATAATAGTTTCTGTTCGAAAGAATAGGGGCATGGTGTAATGGTAACACGTGGGTCTCCAAAACCTTTGTTGTGAGTTCGAATCTTACTGCCCCTGCCAA
>CAKUDW010000089.1 GCA_934645275.1 uncultured Clostridia bacterium | reverse complement strand
CGACCGTGGTCAGTATCTGCGTCTGCTTTACGCCGTCGGCATCGGTAGCGCTGGTCAGCGTGAAGTCCACCGCGGTATCGTCCGCATAGGTGTGAGTCACTGCAGTTTCCGCGTCGCCTTCATCGGTCACATCCCAGGACTGCTCATCGTGTACGCTCAGCGTACCCTTCACATCCAGCATCGTGGGTGCAAGCGGCGCGCCCTCAAAGTTCATGGTGAAGGTGAATTCACCATAGGAACCGGCTCCGTCCGATAGCACCATTTGCATGTTCATTTCGCCGCCGTTTTCATCGATGCGGGAAACGCCATAGAAGTTTACGGCGGTATCGGTATCCGGGTCGGAGATGTTCAGCGATGCGCTGCTGTAAGTGGCTTTATCATTGCCCGCTATCAAAAGGTGTATGGGCATGGAGAAATCGTCAATTTCAGCGCTGAGCTTGTCGTAGAGTTCCGCATAGCTGTTGACGGTCGCCTCGTCGGACAGCAGCTGGTTTTCATAGGCGAGCATCGCATTCAGGTAGTCGGCCAACGGGCCCTCAATTTTACACATATCGTCCATCATTTCAAACAGCGCGGCGGAATTAATCTCAATATCGCCCTCCACGCCGTCCAGCATTTCGCCGTTCAGGTCGACCTGCGTTGCCGCGAACTGGTCGCCGAACTTTTCGGCGAAAATCTGCATCGTCTGGACGTTCAACTGCGCCGCGGCCTCAGGGTCCTTGGCGAGCTCCAACAGCGCCGCGTAGCTCTGCATCAGTTCAGACAGGTTGTCCAGAACGGAAATGTCGCCGTAGATGGTGAGACCGAGCAGCTGTTCCAGCGCTTCAGCGGAATAATGGTAGGCGCGTTCGCTGTCGCCGAGGGCCAGCGTAACGCCGTTCTGATCGAGGCTGGCGGAAACCGGCAGGCGGCTTGCGCCGTCCGCATCCTTCACCTCAAAGTGGAAGCCGGCGGCTTCGCTGCCAATTTGGGAGGTGATTTCAAGGGACGGATTCAACGCGATGGTCTGGTCGTCAATCGTCAGGGTGATGTTGCTCAGGGTCAGCACATCGGCCGTCTCCGGCTGCGCCGGAAGCGCCGCGCCGCCGCTAAAGAGCATGGCGATGCATACGAGCATGGAAAGCAGCATGTTCATAAAAGATGTAAGGCCTCCTTGAAAGTTTGTTCGTCGTTCATGTAGAGCTTATGCAATTATATCCCACGGCGCAGGATACGCCGCGAAAATCAGTCGTTGGGGCGCTGGTAGAAGCGGCCGGTCAGTGCCTGCGTGCGAATGGAATTAATGAATGCACCCTCGTCTGCCGCGCGCACCCGTTTTACCAGTTCCCGGGCCTCGGCGCGGGAAACTACGGAATAGAGCATGTAGCGCTCCTGCTGTTCATAGAGCCCTTCGCCGCGCAGGAGCGTGGCGGCGTGGTGCGTGGTTTCGCGAATGATTTGGTACACCTTTTCCGGCTCGCGGGTCACGATGAACAATGTCTGTTTCTGGTAGCGCACGAACAGCGTGTGTACCACCTGCGTGGAAGCATATTGGAATATGATGGAATACAGCGCCCGCTCCCAGGAAAACAGCAGACCCGCCACCACCAACATTGCCACATTGCAGCTGAGCATCACGCCAAAGAAATCCACGCCGCGGCGTTCGGACATATATATGGAGATGAAGTCTGTGCCGCCGCTGGTGGCGTCCGCATTTAAACACAGCGAAATGGCGAAACCGCTGACAATGCCGCCGAATACGGCCAGAAGCAGGCTGTTGTCCGTCAGCTGCATGGGCGGCAGCACGTCCGTCAGCACCGAGGAGAGCACTACATAGACCAGTGAAAACAGCGTGAACTTTTTGCCGATATACTTGAAGCCGATCCACACCGGCACGGCGTTCAGCGCCAGATTCAGCGCCGCATAGGGGATGTGAAGGTGCAAATATTTATCCGCAATGCTTTGCAGCAGAACCGTCAGTCCCGTCGCGCCGCCGGGAAAGAGCCCCGCGCCGTTTACAAAGGCGCGTATGTTGAAAGCGCTCACCAGCGCCGCCGCGCATACTGCGGCCAGCCGCCGCCCGTCGCGCCTGAAATCAAACCGCACGCGCATTCTACCTCCCGATATTTCTACGCTTATATTATAATCGAAGCACCCGGAAAGGGCAAGGCGTTCCAGACATTTGACCGGTTTCTTTCATTTGACGCGCACGAAAAAGTCTTTGTTCCAGGATTTGCTATTCCATTTTGCATTTTAGCGTGCTATAATTATACAAATTAGGCTGGAATGGAGGCGCGGATATGGAACGAGATATGGAATTTAAGCGGGAACAGGAATACACTGCACGGGTGCAGCAGCTCATGCTGGCCATCATCGAGCAGGCGGATCGGATTTCCGGCAGCCACTCCGAATCCATCCGCGCCATCATTGCGGATGCGTGGGAAGAACTGCGCGTTCGACCGACGCAGCTGTCCGTGCAGGATTTGGAACAGCTCTCCGTGGAAGTGGATCGTTTCGCCGCGCGCCGGGAATTCACGCTGGGACTGGCCGAGCGCTACCGCCGCATGCTGATGAATCCCTTCTTTGCCCGCGTGGATTTCACGGAAGAAGGTGCGGCCGAGCTGGAGAAAATCGTGATCGGCCTGTACAGCCTGGAGGATGAAAAGGGACGGCTGCTGGTGCACGACTGGCGCGCGCCGGTTTGCAGCCTGTATTATGATGCGATGCCCGGCGCAGTGCAGTATGACAGCCCCGGAGGCGTGATTCGCGGCGAAATGTCGCTCAAGCGCCAGTATCGCATGGAAAATGGTCAGCTGAAGTACTATGTGGATACCGGCATGTCCATTGACGACCACATGCTGCTGGACATTCTGTCTGGGGCCACCAGCCGCCACATGCGCCAGATCGTGGCGACGATTCAGTCCGAACAGAATGCCGCCATTCGCTACGATGACGCGCCTGTGGTTTGCGTGGTCGGCTCCGCGGGCAGCGGCAAGACCAGCGTGGCCATGCACCGCGCGGCGTATCTGATGTATCGCCGCCGCGACGTGCTGGACGCCAGCAAGATTCAGATCGTATCGCCCAGCACTGCGTTTTCGGAATACGTTTCAAACGTGCTGCCGGAGCTGGGCGAAGAGAATATTCGCGCGCGCACGATGCGTGAAATCGTGGAAACCGCGCTGGGCCGAAAGCTCGAGAGTGCCGCGCGCCAGATGGACGCGCTGCTCGAGGGCGGCGACGAACTGCGCATGCAGTCCATGGCCTACAAGACAGGCCCGGAGTTTTTGCAGAAGCTGCGCGCCACGGCTGAAAGCTTTGCCGCTTTCGGGCCGAATTTCGGCAGCGTGCGCATGGACGATGAAATTCTGATTCGCCGCGAGGAACTGCGGCGCATGTATAAGAACGAATTTTCGCTGCTCACACCCGCTCAGCGCGTGGAGCGCATGCGCGCCACGCTGGATACGCGGCTGGCCAGCTGGGAAGAAAAGCTCATCAAGCAGTACGAGCAGAGCTATGCCGCCAAGTATTCCGGCCGCGAGCTGACGTTTGTGAGCCGCATGGCGGCCTCGCAGCGGCTTCAGCCCGTGCGTGCCCAATTGCGCAGGCTCACCGGCGTGAATGGCTGGACGCTGGAGCAGGAGGCCATGAAGGACGCGCCGCGCGCATTGAAAACTGCTTTCTATGAAAACCGCGATGCAAACCTGCTCTGGTGGGAGGACGCTGCCGCGCAGGCGTATCTGCTGGTGAAGCTGGGCTTCGTCGCGCCGGATAAGACGGTGTATCACCTGCTGGTGGACGAGGCGCAGGATTATTCCGAAACCGAGCTTGCGCTGCTGCACGCCTATTTCCCGAACGCGCGGGTCACGTTGCTGGGCGATCCCATGCAGCGTACCTGCCCGGGCATGGGCGCGTGTGCGCCGGAGAATTGGGGCGCGTGCTTCGACGCGGCGGACGCGCCGGTATTCCGGCTCAGCCGCTGCTACCGCTCTACGCTGCCCATCACCCGCCTGTGCAATGCGCTGTTGCCCGGCAGCGACCGCCTGAATTCCGTGGGCCGCGAGGGCGAAATGCCCATGGTGGCGCAGTACAGCTTACAGCTGCTCAAGGACACGCTCAGCCGCCTGCGCGCCGAGGGCTATACGTCTATCGCCATCGTTACGCGCACGCAGGCGCAGGCCGATTCGCTGTCGACCAAGCTGGAAAATGTCTACCGGCTCGACGGCGGCGAGGCCGATCTGAACTATGAAAGCACCGATAATGTGCTCGGTTGTTATCAGCTAGTGAAGGGCATGGAATTCGATGCGGTGATCGTGGTCTGGCCCGATGCGGAGCTGACCGACGCGGAGCGCCGCAGACTCTACACCGCCTGTTCCCGCGCCCTGCACAGCGTAACGCTGCTGGCGGGCGGCACCCTGATTCGCGATCTGGGCATCGTGCTGTGAGCGCGGGTATCATTGGCGGCGGCGCGGCGGGGCTGGCTGCGGCCTGCATGCTCGCGCGTGCGGGCGTTAAGACTGCGGTGTATGAAAAGCAGCCGCGCGTGGGGCGCAAGCTGCTTTCCACCGGTAACGGCCGCTGCAATATGACCAATCTGAACATGTCGCCCGAGCATTATCTGGGCGATGCGCGCGCGGCGCTGAGGGCATTTTCAGCGCAGGATGCGATCGCCTTCTTTGAAGATCTCGGCGTCAGCTGCATATCAGACGCCGAGGGGCGCGTCTATCCGGCGAGCAATATGGCCGCGGGCGTGCTGGACGCGCTGCGGCTGGGCGCAATCGAGGCGGGGGCGGAGCTGATTTGCGATTTTGAGGCGCGCGAAATTGCGCCCGCGCGCGGCGGCTTTTGCATTATCGCTGCGGATGGGCGCCGTGCGCATGCGTCGCGGCTGCTGATTGCCTGTGGCGGGCTGGCAGCGCCGAAACTGGGCGCGGGGACGGACGGTTATCGCCTGCTCCAACGCTTCGGGCATGCGCTTGCGCCGCGGTATCCGGCCATCGCGCCGGTGCGCGTGGAACCGGCGGCGGTGCGCGGGCTCAAGGGCATACGCGCGCGCGGCGAAATATCGCTCATGGTGGGCGACAGATGCGTTCGCTGCGAGGCGGGCGAAATGCTCTTTAACGAGGACAACGTGTCCGGCATCTGTGCGATGCAGCTGGCGGCGCAGGTGAACGCGCGTCGGGGGCAGAAGCTTTCGCTGCGGGTGAACCTGCTGCCGGGGGCAAAGGGTGATGAGATACTGAAGCGTCGGGCGCTGTTGCCGGAGCGTGCACTGGAGGATTTTCTGAGTGGACTGATGCCGCGCCGTCTGGGGCAGACGCTGCTGCGTGCGGCGGAGCTGGGGCCGATGAATCTGCCTGCAAGGGCGCTTTCGGACGCGGATTGTGCGCGCCTTCAGGCCTGCCTGACTGGCTGGGCGCTGCCGGTTACGGGCACGGCGGGCTTTGAACAGGCGCAGGTCACGCTTGGCGGCGCGCGCATGGATGAATTTAACCCCGATACGCTGGAATCAAAAAGGCAGCGGGAGCTGTTCGCTGCGGGTGAAACGCTGGATGTAACCGGCGACTGCGGCGGCTATAACCTGCACTGGGCGTGGGCTTCGGCGGCGTTAGCGGCGCGGGAAATGATCAGGAGAGAAAAATGATACGTCTTAGCCAAGTGAGACAGAATCTGAACGACGCGGCCGTTTCGCCAGAAATGCTGGCGGCGCGGGCGCTGAAGCTGCGCACGGAAGACATTGTTTCCGTGCGCGTTTTCAAAAAATCGGTGGACGCGCGCGACAAGCGCGACGTACACTTTTCGCTGACGCTGGATGTGGAGCTGCGGCGCATGCCCGCCATGCTGCCAAAGAACGCGCAGTTCATTGAGGACGAAGCGCCTAAAGTTTCCTGGCAGGGCTTTTTAAGAGTTGCCAACCCGCAGAATTCTGATCCTGCAAATTCCTGTTCGAAGATTGTGCCGCACGCGGCGGCGCAATCGGCGCAGCGGCCCATCGTGGTGGGCATGGGCCCGGCAGGATTATTTGCGGCGCTGCGGCTGGCGCAGGTTGGGTTATGCCCTCTCGTGGTCGAGCGCGGAAAGCCCGTGGATGTGCGCGCGCAGGATGTCGAGGCCTTCTGGCGCGGCGGCGCGTTTAACCCCGAAAGCAACGTGCAGTTCGGCGAGGGCGGCGCAGGCACCTTTTCCGACGGCAAGCTCAACAGCGGCATCAAGGATCTGCGCTGCCGCGAGGTATTGGAAACCTTCGCCCGCATGGGCGCGCCGGAGGAAATTCTCTGGGAAGCCAAACCGCACATTGGCACCGACCGGCTTAGAACCGTGGTCAAAAACCTGCGCGAGGAGATCATCGCGTTGGGCGGCGAGGTATGCTTTGAAACGAAGCTCGACGGACTGCTGGTTGAGGATAATCGCCTGGCGGCAGTGAAGCTGAATGGCGTGGAAATGCCCGCGCAGCAACTGATCCTGGCCGTCGGCCACAGCGCGCGCGACAGCTTTCAGATGCTGCTGGACGCGGGTGCGGCGATGCAGCAGAAGCCCTTTTCCATCGGCGCGCGCATCGAACACCGGCAGATAAACGTCAATCGCGCGCAGTATGGCGCGGCGGCAGGACATCCTGCGTTGGGTGCGGCGGATTATAAGCTCTCCTGCCATCTGCCGGATGGACGCGCGGCGTATACCTTCTGCATGTGTCCGGGCGGGCGCGTGGTAGCGGCGGCCTCGGAGGAAGGCGGCGTGGTGGTCAACGGCATGAGCTTGTTTGCCCGTGACGGCGAAAATGCGAACAGCGCGCTGCTGGTGTCCGTGCAGCCGGGTGATTACGGCGGAGACGATCCGCTGGCGGGCGTGCGCTTCCAGCAAAAATGGGAACGCACGGCCTTTGCGCAGGGCGGCGGCGATTATCGCGCGCCAGCGCAGCGCGTGGGCGATTTCATGAACGATCGCGCTTCAAGCGGCGCGGGCGCGGTGCGGCCGAGCTATGAGCCCGGCGTGCGCTGGGGCAGGGTGGACGATTGTCTTCCGGACTACGTGGTGCGTGATATGAAGGCCGCGATTGTACAGTTTGACCGCAAGCTGCGCGGCTTTGCCGATGCAGATGCGGTGCTCACCGGTGTGGAAACGCGCTCGTCGTCGCCGGTGCGCATCCTGCGTGGCGAAAACTGCTGCGCGCTGGGCATCGCGGGGCTGTATCCCGCGGGCGAGGGTGCGGGATACGCGGGCGGTATTCTTTCCGCAGCAGTGGATGGACTGCGCTGCGCCGAAGCGCTGATGACGAATTGCGGGGTGAAGGCATGATTCCTGCATATCCGTTTAAGGCTGCGATCTTTGATCTGGACGGCACGCTGCTGGACAGCATGGGCGTTTGGGCGCGGGTGGACGAAGTGTTCTTTGCAAAGCGCGGCATGGCCGTGCCCGAGGACTACGGCCGTGCGCTGGCGGGGCTGAGTTACCGCGAGAGCGCCGAATATACCATCGCGCGCTTCGGTTTTACCCAGAGCTGGCAGGAAATTGTGGATGAGTGGACGCGTCAGGCCCGGCAGGAATACGCCGAAAACGTCGGCCTGAAACCCGGTGCACGGGAATACCTGCGGGCGCTTGCGGCGGCGGGCGTGAAGCTGGCGGTGGCTACAGCGCTGCCGGAATATCTGTA
>CAKUDW010000088.1 GCA_934645275.1 uncultured Clostridia bacterium | reverse complement strand
GCCGGAGAGGTTTAAAATTGCTAAACTTCAAAAGCTATTTTATTAAACCACCAACGCGCCCCGAAGTCAATGCCTGCGGGGCGTTGATGTGTGTTAAATGTGTGCGTAGTTGTATTATGCAATTAAAAGTTTAGAAATAGTAAACACAGAGCGAACGACGGCAGATATATCTTGGAAAGTATGGCGCTACCGTCTGTACGATGGCTGTGGAGATCATCAGAAAATCTGTATCGCATATTGCTGGGGCTTTCGAGATTGTTCGTTAACGATACATTGAATGAATTGTATAAATTGTAACTGTATAATGTGGAATATATTCATAAAATGCAAGGATAATGAATGGAAAGCATTGACATTAAATGCGTTTGCTGATAAAATGATAGTACAAATTATTTTAATTTATTTATTAAATGATTTTATTAAATGCCAAAGGTGGGATATAAAATGTCTCTGACTCCAATGAAACAGATGCTAATCAAAGCTCGGCATGATGGAAATGCAGTGGGCGCGTTTGAATTCTGGTCGTATGACTCCGCACGCGCTGTTATTGAAGCCGCCGAGGCCAGGCGCGTTCCGGTGATTTTGCAGGTGGGTCACTTTGAACGCGATTATATGGGGGGCTATCCGAATGCCTATCGCATTGCTTCCATGGCTGCTGAGCACGCTTTGGTTCCAGTTGCATTGCATTTGGATCATGCAGATAGCTATGGCGAGGTGCTGCTGGCATTGGAGGCGGGCTTTACTTCTGTAATGATCGACGCCTCGGCGCGTTCTTTTGAGGATAATATCTATATTACGTCGCAGGTGGTTCGCCTGGCGGCGCAGTACGGCGCCACGGTGGAGGCGGAACTTGGACAATTACTGGGAAACGAGGGAAACGTGGTTTCAGCAAATGCGTTGACAGATCCGGACAGTGCCGCTGAGTTTGTGGCTAGAACTGGCGTCGATGCGTTGGCAGTAGCGATCGGCACGGCGCATGGCTTTTATAAGGAAACGCCGCATATTGATATTGATCGTCTAAAGCAGATCGCGGCCAAGGTTGCGATTCCGTTGGTATTGCATGGTGGTTCGGGAACCCCTGATGAGGCTGTCCGACAGGCGATAAAGTGCGGCATTTCCAAGGTGAATATCTGTACGGAGTTTATTTGCGCCATGGGTCGGGAAATGCAGCGCGTGCAGCAGGAAGGAATTACCTACAACGTTATGACGTTGTTTAATGCCGGAAAAGAGGCAGGCAAGAAATTGGCCAGCGAGAAAATCGAGCTTTTCACGCCCAATATTGGGCGGTGAGCGCTGAGAGGATAGGATCTAAATGAAGATACTGTGCGTCGGATTGATGGTTTGCGATGTATTGGTCAAACCGGTTTCTGGAGAACTGTTTTCAAAAGATCATACCATGGTCGATGCTTTGGAATTATCCGTGGGCGGCGATGCATTTAATGTCGCGTCTAACTTGAAGGCGCTGGGCGTGGAAAGCCGTCTGGTGAGCGCTGTTGGTAAGGATCGCATCGGTCGTTTTGTGCGGGAAACTCTGGAGGATATGGGCCTGGAAACGGATGGGATTATGGATTCGGAAATGCCGACGGCAGCTACCGTTGTAATGATTTCAGCAAACGGCGAACGTCATTTTGCCGCCAAACGCGGCGCAAGCCAATATCTTCATTGCGATGATGTGCCTGATGCACTGCTGGAAGCCTGTGATCTGCTTTACATAGGCAGCGCGTGCGGGATAGATGGACTTGATGGCGAAGAAATGCAGCGCCTTGTGCGGCGTGCCAGGCAACATGGCATGCAGGTGGCGCTTGATGTTACGGGAGAGCCTGCGCCGGAACACATGAAGTGGCTTCGTCCGGTGTTGGAGAATACGAGCTATTTTCTACCCAGTGACTACGAGGCCATGACGCTGAGCAACCAGCGCAGTGCAG
This sequence comes from uncultured Clostridia bacterium, assembly GCA_934645275.1. The sequence goes on along the minus strand of CAKUDW010000088.1, from coordinate 5,718 downwards.
TGGATGCGGCGCGCGTGTTCCAAAGCTGTGGGGTCGAGCATGTGATCGTCAAATGTGGTGTGGACGGCGCGGTTTACCTGGACAAGAAGGGCAGACTGGAACATTTTTCTGCTGAGCACGTGGACGTGGTCGATACGACGGGCGCGGGCGATGCCTTTGTAGCGGGCTTCCTGGCATCGCTCAGCAGAGGCTACAATGTGCCTGACAGCATAAGGATCGCCACGCGCACGGGCGCGGCGTGCATTCAGTCCGTGGGAGCCTCCGGTAAATTGAGGGATCTTGCTTATTATGAAATTGGATAACGATAAAGGAGTGGTGAGCATGGATAAAATGATGAAAGTCGCCGTTATGCACAGCCCGATGGATATTCAACTGGAGCGGCGGCCTGTTCCCGAGTGCGGCAAAAATGAAGTGCTGGTCAAGCTGGAATATGTGGGTATTTGCGGTTCGGATTTGCACTTTTACGAGCATGGACATATTGGCGAATGCCGCGTGAGCTATCCCTTTGTGCTTGGACACGAACCGGGTGGAACGGTGGTGCAGGTCGGTACGAATGTCAAGGGCCTGAAAGTGGGCGACAGGGTATGCCTGGAGCCGGGAAAAACCTGCGGACATTGCGAATTTTGCAAGTCTGGCAAGTATAATCTTTGTCCCGATGTGCAGTTCTTTGCTACACCGCCCTACGATGGTGTATTCCAGGAATATGTAGCCCATCCAGAGGAGCTGTGCTTTAAACTGCCCGAGAATGTTTCTACCATGGAAGGCGCGTTGATCGAGCCGCTGGCAGTGGGTTTCCATGCGGCCGGACAGGCGGGAGCGCATGTGGGGCAGGTGGCCGTAGTTATGGGTGCGGGTTGTATTGGACTGGTAACACTGATGGCACTCAAGGCGTATGGCGTTCAGAAAGTGATCAGCGTAGACATCGTGGAAAACAGGCTGAACAAGGCGCGAGAGATCGGCGCATGGCAGGTCGTCAATGGTGCAAAGGAAGACGTTGTGGAACGTATACGTGCACTGACCGGCGGTATGGGCGCGGACGTGATTGTGGAAACGGCGGGCACGGAGATTACCACAAATCAGGCCATGCACGCCGCAAAGCGCGGCGGGACGATCGTGCTGGTGGGATATTCGGCTTCCGGCAAGGTAACGATTCCCAGCGGCCTGGCGCTGGACAAGGAATTGATTATCAAAACGGTTTTCCGTTATCGAAATATTTATCCCATGGCTATTGAAGCGGTTTCCAGCGGCGTGGTCGACATTGGGAAGATCGTGACCAATGTATTCGAATTGGATGATATTCAGCAGGCAATGACCGCATGCGTGCGGGATAAGCAGAATATCGTAAAAGCAGTCGTACATATTGGCTAATGTATAATAGTCTCTTCGGTTCGTGCGCAAGTTCCGTGGAGCTATCATAAAAAAACACAATGGAGGGTAAAAACAATGAAGAAAATCCTGGCAATCGTACTCTGTCTGATGTTGGCTCTGGCTGCTTCTGCCAGCTTGGCGGAAGGCTTGAAGATTGGTGCAACCATTCAAGATGTTTCTGGACAGTTTTGGACTGGCGCCATGAAGCAGGCTGAGATCGCGGCTGAAGAGCATGGCGACAGCTTCACCTACGTTTCCTGTGAGGACAATTCCGCGAAGCAGATCGAGCAGATCGAGAACTTCATCGCCAGCGGTTGCGATGTGATCATGGTACACCCGTCTGATCCGGATGCAGTGGAAGATGTGTGCGCTACTGCTCGCGAAAAGGGCATCAAGGTGATGTGCTGGGACAATTCCATGACCAATACCGATCTGAACTGGATCATCGATAACGTTGGCATGGGTTACAAGGTCGGCGAAGAAGCCGCGAAGTTCATCAAGGAGCACTTTGCGGATGATGAGACCGTGGAAGTGGCCGTGCTGGGCTATCCGCAGACGCAGGTTCTGCTCGAGCGCGAACAGGGCATCCTGAAGGCGCTTGAAGAGCTCGCACCCAACGCTGAAGTGGTCGCCAACCAGCCCGCTCTGGATACCACCGCTGCGCTGAATGCGATGGAGACCATCCTGCAGGCGTACCCTGATGTGAAGGTTGTTTGCACCGTGGGCTGCGTGCGCAGCGTCGGCGCAAATGAAGCCTATAAGCAGAAGGGCCTGATCGCGGATGATGTCGGCATTTTCGGTATCGACGGTACAGATGATGAAATGGCTGCCATCATGAACAATGAAGCTATCCGCATGACCATCATGATCACCGGTACTGCCAAGACCTGCGGCAACGTCGTGTACGATCTGCTGGCTGGCTTGGGCAATGGCGTGACCTACGAAGATCGCGACATGTATCGCGATGTGTTCCCGGTGACCATCGAGAACGCTGCGGAATACTATCAGAAGTAATAACACAGGCTGAATAAGGACTCTGGGAGGAGTCGCTTTCCGGCTCCTCCACTATCGATCATCGAAGGCTTAAGGCTTAGTTCAGAAGCGATGAGTCATTAGGAGATTCAACATGAATAACGTCAGTTATGCGCTGGAATTGCGCAACATACGAAAGACCTATCCTGGCGTCGTAGCCCTGGACGGCGTATCGCTTTGCGTGAGGTCGGGCGAAATCCATGCGCTGATCGGCGAAAATGGAGCGGGAAAATCCACGTTGATCAAAAGTTGTAGCGGCGCTGTGATCCCGGACGCAGGCGAGATCGTCGTCTTTGGCGAGTCGTTTTCGAGGATGACGCCGCAGCTTGCCCGTGAAAAGGGCATATCGATTATCTATCAGGAGTTTAACCTTGTAGGCGAGCTCTCGGTGGCTGAGAACATTTTTCTTGGCCGGGCGCCTCGAAATGGATTGTTTATCGACAGAAAGGCCATGCGTGAAAAGACGCAGGCGATTTTTCAAAAACTCGGGCTGAATATATCGCCCGATGCGCTCGTAAAGGATCTCTCCGTTGGCTATCGCCAAATGGTGGAGATATCCAAGGCATTTGAACAGAATGCCAAGATTATGATTATGGATGAACCGTCCGCGCCGTTGACACCCAATGAGGTAGAGGCGATGTTTCGCGTGGTAGAACAGCTGCAGCGCGCGGGCGTGGCAATAATATACATTTCACATCGATTGGATGAAATCTTTCGCCTGGCAGATCGCGTGACCGTAATTCGTGACGGCAAGTATATTGCTACGCGCGAAGTGGCAGAGACCAACGTTGAGGATCTGGTGAAATTGATGGTTGGCCGTGAACTTACGGAAACATATCCGCCTCGCCCTGAGCACATACCCGGGGAAGTGCTGCTGGAGCTGGAGCATGTAAGCGGAAACGGCGACAAAGATATTTCTTTCAAATTGCACCGCGGAGAAATACTTGGTCTGGGCGGCCTGGTAGGTTCGGGACGTACGGAAGTGGCAGAGATGATTTTCGGCGTACATCCCAGAGAAAGCGGCAGCATGCGCCTAAATGGGGTGGAGATAGATCCGAGGAACCCGCGCCAGGCAATCGCGCTGGGTATTGCACTCGTTCCGGAGGATAGAAAGCGTCAAGGGGCACTACTGGGCGTGGATATTAAATCAAATATATGCATGCCGATCTACCGCATGATCTCAAAGCTGTCGTTTATTCGCAAGCGACAGGAGCAGGAGACGGCGCAAAAATATGCGGATTCGATGCGCATAAAGACGCCTTCTCTGACGCAACTGGTGAAAAACCTCAGCGGCGGCAATCAACAGAAGGTGATTTTGGGCAAGTGGCTGGCCGCCAATGCGCAGCTGATTATACTGGATGAACCTACACGCGGCATCGACGTGGGCGCCAAGTACGAGATATACAAGCTCATGAACATGCTGGTCGAAAATGGCAAGACCGTTTTGCTGATCACCTCGGAAATGGAGGAATTGATGGGTATGTCCGACAGGATACTCGTGTTCGCGGAAGGGCGAATTACAGGAGAGGTGCAAAAGTCTGCATTCGATCAGGAAACAATTATGAAATACGCATCGATGACCGCCGGAGAGGAGCCGAGATTATGAAAAAGACGATCAAGTTTTTGAAAGACAGGGCAATTTTCATTGTACTTGCGTTACTGGTAATTCTCATGTCCATATTGACGGATCGTTTCCTTACGGTAGACAATCTGTTCAGCATTGCACGTCAGGTCTCCATGCTGGGCATTGCTGCGATCGGCATGACATTTGTCATCCTGCTGGGCGGCATTGATTTGTCCATTGGTTCGATCATCACCTTCGCTAACATCGTCGGTGCGTATTTTATGGCAGTTCGTGGCATGAACATGTATCTTACCATTTTTTTGATGCTGCTGTTCAGTACGCTGATCGGCCTGGTGAACGGGTTCATTATTGCCGAGTTTAATATGCCGGCGCTGATTGTGACATTTGCCACACAGATCATATTTGAGGGCCTTGCCTATATGATTTCGGGCGGCATGTCCATGTCCGGATTTCCAAAGGCATTTTCATTCATTGGCCAGGGCTATCTGTGGGTAATTCCCATTCCGGTCATCCTGATGTGCATCTGCTTTGCAGTGGGTGCGGTGATTCTGAATCGCAGCTATTTTGGACGTTATTTCTATGCACTTGGCGGCAATGAAGAAGCGTCTTTGCTTTCCGGCATTTCGGTACACAGCATTAAGTGCCTCGTATATGCACTTTCAGGTTTTTTTGCCGGCATAGCGGCCGTGGTGTTCTTGTCCAGGACCAATTCAGGTCAGCCTAACGTGGGCAAGGGCTATGAGTTCAATGTCATAACGGCTGTTGTATTGGGCGGCGTCAGTGTCAACGGCGGCTTTGGACGGATATCTAATGTCGTGGCAGGTGTGCTTATCATTGGCATTCTAAGCAACGGTATGGTGCTGTTGGATATCAGCGCTTACATGCAGATGGTGGTCAAGGGTATTATTCTGCTGTTGGCTGTGGGCTTCGATTGTGTGCAGAAGAACGGCTTTGGTAATTCCAGCATCTTTGCTAATAAAAAGCTGCGCCGAAGCTGAGTTCGAATTTGTAAAATGCAGATGCCGAATAGCTTGTAATTTGATTTCGTACATGATAAAATAGCTTGATAATACTGATATTAAAAACGGCGGGTTGCAAAATGCATCAAAAGGGAATCAACCAGGAGATCACGCAGAGAATGAACCGAACGTTTATTTTGAAAGATCTGCGTAGATCAGGCGTATGTTCACGGGCGCAGTTGGCAGAAAACAGCGGGTTGACGCAGGCCTCGGTAGCCTACATAATGAAAGAATTCCTTCGTTGGGGACTTGTCCGAGAGACGGGTCTTCTGGAGGCTCAGAAGGGTAGGCGTTCCATCGGCGTATCCATTGACAAGAGCTGCTATCGCGTAATTGGTATTCGTCTTTCGCGTAAGTATTATAAGATCGCAGTACTCAACTTGGCCGGTGAATTACTGGAGAGCGATAAGTTTTCGATTCCGTCGGCGGTTGATATCAACGACGTGATCGCCAAAATGTGTACGCAAGTGGAAGCAATCTGTTCGCGCAACAGCAACGAAAAATGCCTGGCTGTGGGCGTAGCGTTGCCAGGGCCATTTATCAGCAAACGAAATGAGATCGCCGCGCTGATCGGCGCAGAAGAATGGCGTGGCGTCAATATTAAAAAGGCATTTGAACAGCGAATCAGCCTGCCAGTGTTTTTGGAGCACGACTCGAATGCCGGTGCATTTTCTCAAATGTGGCATTTGGGAAATCAATATCATTCCGGTACGC
>CAKUDW010000087.1 GCA_934645275.1 uncultured Clostridia bacterium | reverse complement strand
AGCGACGGCCTTTTCAGCGGCGCGGAATTCTTCTTCGCCCTGAGATACAGTACCGGTCAGAATGGCAACCTTCCAGTTGTCGCCCTCTGCGGTAGCGACGGAAGCGACCGCCACGACCATCAGCACGGCCAGAAGCAGGCTAACGAGTTTCTTCATTCGGGTTCCCTCCTAATTAACTTTTCTCCCTTATATCAAAGCGCCGATTCGCAGCGCTCAGGGAACACAACCAAGAATTTATTAAGGAATTTATATTATTATAAACCATCTCGGACCGTTTTGCAAGTTCTAAACGACAAAAATCCACGTTTTTCTGAATATTTTTTTCGAGAGTCGTATTTAACATTCGTTATCCTGATTTTCCACATTTTTATGAACATGCCTACATCTTGGGAATTGAAAAATGAATTTGCCTGCGCTATAATAATTCAAAACATCGAAAAGAGGAATGTTAAAATGTTTGTTTCCGACGCACACTGCGATACCCTGTATCAGCTTGCCGTTAAGGGGCTGCCTGCCGCCCGCTGTTGTGTAACTCGCGATCGCCTAGCCAAAGGCGGCGTCAGCGTACAAACTTTCGCCGTTTATACGTCCATGGAACGCCCAGATCCGTGGTCGGATGCGCTTATAATGAAGGAAGCCTACAAAAAGCTGCCCGTCACGCGGTTAGATACACCGCTGCCAGAGCTGCCGCCGTCTGCGCCGTGCGGCGTACTGTCCGCAGAAGGCGGCGAAATGTTTAAGGGTAGTCTCGAACTTTTCCGCGACTTTGACGACGACGTGCACCTGCGCCTGGTCGCACTTACCTGGAATTATGAAAACGAAATCGGCACGCCCGCCTGCTTGAACGACGACGCGCCGCTGAAGCCCTTCGGTCGCGAGCTGCTGCGTGAAATGGATGCGCGCGGCGTGGCCGCCGACGTGTCGCACCTGAACATCGGCGGCTTCTGGGATGTGATTGAGCACGCCGCCGTACCGCCGGTCGCCTCGCATTCGAATCCGCGCTGGCTCTGCGATGTAAAGCGCAATCTGAACCGTGACCAGGTGCGCGCACTGATTGACCGAAACGGCTATATCGGCGTTAACTTCTATTCGGGCTTTCTGGCAAGCGGCCGTCCCGCCACGATTGAGGACGTAGTCAACTGCATCGATGAAATTTGTCAGATGGGCGGCGCAGGCATCGTGGGCTTCGGCTCCGACTTCGACGGCATCGACGCCTGGCCCGAGGACCTGGCGAGTCCAGCAGACTTTCCGCGCCTGATCGAGGCGCTGCGCATGCACGGCTACGGCGAGAATGCGCTTGCAGACATTGCCGGCCTGAATTACTGGCGATTCCTCAAGCGTGCCGAGGCCTGTGCCGTTTCGCATAATAATAAGTAGCTCATATTACTACACATTCATCCTCTGCAAAAATAACGAAGTGTTTTCATCTGTTCGCAGGAATTTCCATAAAGCATGTAGAAAGGGATAAATTGCAATTTTTCCGATGGCAAACGCGGGGGTGAGGCACAAATGCCGCGCGATATCCGAACCGTCGTGGCCGTGGCTGCGTTGAACGACCTGCGCAGGCGGCTCATCCGAAATCTGGCGGTAGCGGAGCTTGAATTGTTGGCCATGCCGGAAGACGGACGTTCTGCGCTGGAATGCCTGCATGCGTTGCGGCCTGATTTGCTGGTTGCGGATCAGTTCCTGCCAGAGCTCGACGGCGTGTCGTTGGCGCTTCGTGCAGCCAGTCTGCACCTGCCCGTTCGCCCGGCCATACTCCTGCTGGCGGATGAAAAAATGCCACCGAGCAACACCGCGCTGTCGGAAGCCTGCGCGTCCGTACTGAATCGCACGGCGAGCGCCGCGGCCTTTGCCCGCGAAATCAACGCGCTGCAAAGCGCCCCGCTGCGCTTCTCCGAGCGCGAGACGCGCCTGGCGGACAGATTGCTGGATGAACTAGGTTTTCCAAATCATCCGGGACGCGACTGCATGAAGCTTGCCGTGCTAATCTGCGCGACGGACGAGCGTTGCCGCCGCAGTCTTGGCGCAATGCTCTATCCCAGAATTGCGCGGGAAATCGGCATGACTGCTGTTCAGGCAGAGCGCGCCATGCGGCGGGCGATTGACCTGGCCTGGCAGAGCGACAAATTTGAAAACCAGTATCGCATCTTTGCCGATACGGTAGACGCGCGGCGCGGCCGACCCACGCTGAGCGAAATGATTTCGCGACTTACGGATATACTACGTTTGGAGGGATGAAGACGTGAAGAATATGAAGCGAGTGGTTCTGATCGTGCTCGACGGCGTTGGCGCCGGTTATCAGCACGACGCCCAGAAATATGGCGACGTTGGCGCGGATACGCTTGGACACGTGATCGCGCAGGAACATCCGGACATTCCCAACCTGACCGAGCTCGGCCTGCTCAAGACTGTGGACATGCACCCGCTGGGCGAAGACGAACCCATCGGCTGCTATGGCACAATGGAGGAAGCCGCCGCTGGCAAGGATACCACCACCGGCCACTGGGAAATCGCCGGGCTTACGCTGAAGAAGCCCTTCCCCACCTACCCGCACGGCTTCCCCAAGGAAGTCATTGACGCCTTCGAGGAAGAGACCGGCATGGGCACGCTGGGCAACAAGCCCGCTTCCGGCACCGCCATCATCGAGGAGCTGGGTGCAGAGCACATCCGCACCGGAAAGTTGATCGTGTACACCTCTGCGGACAGCGTATTCCAGATTGCCGCGCATGAGGCCATCGTACCCGTAAGCGAGCTCTACCATATTTGCCGCACCGCGCGGCGCATCCTGCGCGGCGAACACAACGTGGGCCGCGTGATCGCGCGTCCCTTCGTCGGCAATCCGGGCGCCTTCGTGCGTACCGGCAACCGCCGTGATTTCTCCGTAGATCCCACTGGCAAAACGATGCTGGATGTGATCAAAAACGCCGGCAAGGACGTGCTGGGCGTGGGCAAGATTGAGGACATCTTCAATCACCGTGGCCTCACGCAGTCCAACCATGCATCCGGCAACGCCGCCTGCACGGACGCCATCATCGACTACCTTCGCAAGGACAACTGGAGCGGCTTGCTCTTCGCCAATCTGGTGGATACGGACATGCTCTACGGGCACCGCAACGACGTCAAGGGCTTTGCCCACGCTCTGGAAGAATTCGACAAGCGTCTGCCAGAGATACTGAAGCTGCTTGGCGATGACGGCATGCTAATCATCACCGCCGACCACGGCTGTGATCCGGCCTATCCCACCACCGACCATACCCGCGAACGCGTGCCGCTGCTGGTGTGGGGCCTAGGACTGGAAGAGGGCGTGAACCTTGGCCGCCGGAGTACCTTTGCGGACGTATCCGCTACTGTGCTCGAAGCACTGGGCTGCCAGGAGAAGCTGGACGGCACTTCCTTCCTGAACGACGTGCTGCTCAGGGATGAATAAGCCGCCGGATACGCCCACGCAACGTGTGCTTATCACATTTAACCAAATTAGTACTTGCTATTCAGGCATGAATGGGGTACAATAATACTGTAATTTCGGGTAGTTTGGTTTACGCCTGCGCCCAATGATAAATAGGAGGAAATTACCATGGCTGTTAAAGTTGCAATTAATGGTTTCGGTCGTATTGGTCGTCTGGCTTTCCGTCAGATGTTCAACGCTGAAGGTTATGAAATCGTCGCCATCAACGATCTGACTTCCGCGAAGATGCTGGCTCATCTGCTGAAGTACGATTCCACCCAGGGCAATTACGCTGCTCAGGGCCACACCGTTGATTTCCACGAGGGTGAAGGCGAAGACAACTACATCGTCGTAGACGGCAAGAAGATCGTTATCTACAAGATGCCCAACGCCGCTGATCTGCCCTGGGGCGAACTGAAGGTTGACGTCGTGCTCGAATGCACCGGTTTCTACACCAGCAAGGCCAAGGCGCAGGCGCACATCGACGCCGGCGCGCGCAAGGTTGTTATCTCCGCGCCCGCGGGCAACGACCTGCCCACCATCGTTTACAATGTAAACCACAAGACCCTGAAGGCTGAAGATGCTATCATCTCCGCCGCTTCCTGCACCACCAACTGCCTGGCGCCCATGGCGAAGGCTCTGAACGATGTGGCTCCCATCGAGTCTGGCATCATGTGCACCATCCACGCCTACACCGGCGACCAGATGATCCTGGACGGCCCGCAGCGCAAGGGCGACCTGCGCCGCTCCCGTGCCGGCGCGGTCAACATCGTTCCCAACAGCACCGGCGCTGCCAAGGCTATCGGCCTGGTCATCCCCGAGCTGAACGGCAAGCTGATCGGCGCGGCCCAGCGCGTTCCCACCCCCACCGGCTCCACCACCATCCTGAACGCCGTGGTAAAGGGCACCGTGACCAAGGATCAGATCAACGCCCAGATGAAGGCGGAAGCTACCGAGTCCTTCGGCTACAACGAGGACGAAATCGTTTCCTCCGACGTGATCGGCATGCGCTTCGGCTCCCTGTTCGATGCCACCCAGACCATGGTTCAGAATCTGGAAAATGGCACCTCTCAGGTTCAGGTCGTGTCCTGGTATGACAATGAGAACTCCTATGTTTCTCAGATGGTTCGCACCATCAAGTACTTCTCCGAGCTGAAGTAATTGGGTTTTCTAACAGACAGCCGCGGCAATTGCCGCGGCTGTTTTCTTAAAGGACGAGAATTGGCAAAGCCAGAATTTTGCAGGTCGGCGGATTCCATAGGAATACGCCGACAATTCTTATGCTCTCCAAATAATATCGCATTAAATATTCGCCGAATTGCAAACTGCGCTTGCAGGCCTGTTTCGTCGTACATAAATCGGCGGCGCCCCTGATTGAACCCTGATTAAACGATGTCGGCCTGCAAAACTCCAGCCTTGCCAATTCTTGTAGCTAAAAAAGGAACAGAGCGCGTGTATTCCTCGAATTCCACCGCTCTATTCCTTTATTTCTTCATCAGTCGACACGCGCGTCCAGTATCGCCGCTGGCCAGCAATTTGCGAATCAGCGTAGATGAAACCACATCGCCGCCATCCTGCACGGGCGGCAAAATTTCAGCTCGATAATGAAACCGCGCGGCCCCGCGGCAAATCATTTCCGCATCGCCGCGTCCGTGCGCGCCAAAGTGGTGATTAAAGCCCGCCACCAACGCGCGCGCATGCATGTTGCGCACCAGCGCCTCCAAATAGGCTTCCGGCTCCGTAGCTGCGCACGCAGCATCGAAAGTCTCTACCAGTACGCCATCTACGCCCATGGCCTCGAGTGCCGCCAGTTTTTCATCCAGGCGCATCAGTTGACGCGGCGCGGCATCGGGTGAAAGCACGGCTAGCGGATGCCTGTCGAAGGTACAGACCACACAGGCGCAATCCAATTCGCGCGATAGCTCCATAGCGCGTTTAATCAGCGCTCGATGTCCTGCATGCAAGCCGTCGAAGGTACCGAGGGCCAACACGCTGGCCGGCAAATCAAATTCCGCCTGACTGTGCCAGACTCTCATGCGCCGCCTCCCTCTTCGAAAAGCATCGCCTTAAAGCGAACGCTGCCGTCCAGCTGCGTTTCACCGATACCCGCAAATCGTCCCTCCAGGTAAATGCGCACGCTGGTTGCCACGGGTGCTGGCTGCGCCATCCATCTGGGCTTGAGCACATTGCCGTTGAGCACCGCATGCCGCGCCTGCGCGTTCAGCTGCACTGCAGGCAGATGCCCGAGCGGCGCATCCATCGGTACCAGCTTTTCCTCAAGCGTACCAACCGTATACGTCGCATCGATCTGTTCAGGCGTGAGTGCATCCCCGAGCTCAAATATACCCGCGCGCACGCGCTGAAGGCTGGCCATATGCGCACCACAGCCTAAAACACGGCCAATATCATGGCACAGCGTGCGAATATACACGCCCTTTCGACAGTCCACACGGATGCGGTAGCGGTCCTCCCCGGTCTGTTCAAGCAGCTCGATGCCGTCCACGCGGCAGGCACGCGGTTCAATTTCCAGCGTTTCCCCACGGCGTGCCAACTTATAGAGCCGCTGACCGCCACGTTTCACGGCGGAATACATCGGCGGAATCTGGCTGATGTCGCCCACGAACTCGGTTATCGCCGCGCGCAACTGCGCCGCATCTACGCAAACCGGGTGCTCAGCCACCACCGCGCCGGTGGCGTCCTGCGTATCGGTTTCAACGCCCAGCTGAATCTCAGCAATATAGGATTTTTGCTTGTCGATGATGTAGTCGAACAGGCGTGTGGCCCGGCCGATGCAGACCGGCAACACACCCGAAGCCTCCGGATCCAGCGTGCCGCCATGGCCAACAGCCGTGCCCCGCGGCAAGCGCTTACGCACAAAGACCACCAGATTGGAGCTGGTGATCCCGGTGGGTTTATTGGCAATCAAAAAACCATTCATTCACATTTCTCATTTCTTTGCGTATTGGCCATGGCGCTTTCGGCCTGCTTCAACACGCATTCCAGCGCCTGCTCCAGCGGCAGGTTCAGCGTGACGCCCGCCGCGCGCGCATGTCCGCCGCCGCCAATCGGCACGGCCACCTGCGCGGCCACATCCAATCCCTGTTTGGAACGCAGTGAAAACTTGGTTCTGTTCTCCCCCACTGCCTCGGCCAGACAGGCAAATTCCACACCGCGTATCTCCAACAAATAGTTGACAATGCCTTCATTATCCTCGCGCATCGCGCCCGCAGCAGCGAACATCTCCGGCGTGACGCGTGCCCAACACATCGTTCGCTCGGGATTCATTTCGAGCCCAGAAAGCACCAGTCCCATCAGGCGGGTACGTCCTTCGCTGCGAGTACGGTAGACTTCGCGCGTAATCATGTCCACATCAATACCCGCACGCAGGCAGGCAGCGGCGGCATACATGGTTTCGGGGCGCGTGCTGTCATAGCCAAAGCGCCCCGAATCGGTCACGATGGCGATATATAACCACGTCGCCATTTCCACGTTCAGCGGTACGCCCAGCGCTTCAATCAGCGCCTGAGCCAGTTCGCCCACAGCAGCCGCATGACCATCCACATAATAGATGTCGCCAAAGCCCGGATTCGTAGCGTGATGATCAAGCATCGCTCGCGCGGAGCAGGTTTCAAACAACGTCAACCCATCGCCTAACCGCGGCAGTTCAGAAACGTCCACTGAAAAGCCGGTCTGCGGCACAAACGGCACTTCCTCAGCCGGCGCAATGGTCACACTGCGCGCAAACGCATCGAACATGTGTGGCACACCGCCCGGTAAATAAACGAACGCGCGTTTGCCCAACGCCTGAAGCGCAAGCGCGAGCGCGATGCAGCTGCCCACAGCATCGCCATCCGGATTGACGTGGCCAAAGATACAATAATCGTCATGCTGAACGAGGTATTCCGCGAGCTCAGCTATTCCCTTCATCGCGCTGCGTCTCCTTCAAAATCCGGTTGATTCGAGCGGCGTATTCCATGTTCGTATCCAATTCAAACAGTACCTCAGGTACATAGCGCAAATCCACCTCGTGTCCCAGCTCACGGCGAATGAAGCCCGCAGCATGGTTCAGTGCAGCCATCAGGGGCTTGCGCTTCTCCTCCTCCAGTACGCTGACGCGCACCTTGGCATAACGCAGGTCGCGCGTAACCTCGCAGCGCACGATGCTCCACGTACCGCCAATGCGCGGGTCGTTCAGCTCGTCGCGGATAATGCGGTCTATCGC
>CAKUDW010000086.1 GCA_934645275.1 uncultured Clostridia bacterium | reverse complement strand
AGGTGAAGCAGTGGATGAAGCCGCTGTTTGCCGTGGTCGTGCCGATCATCATCGCCGTGGTGTTTATCTTTGGCATGATAAATTTCAGCTGGCGCTGAGTCTGAAGTCAGTCATAAAAGAATTGACGGCGTCTCTTAAAAGAGGCGCCGTCAATTTCAGTCTGTTGAAAAACCCAGGAGAGCTGGGGAGGACAGAAGCCCCCTCGAGCTTCCAGTCGTACCCAGCGGCATGTACGGTGGACGCGGGACAATTTTTGCTCTTGTGGTCGCGTTATTCCTCATCCTTCCAGACTTCTTTGGCCAGCCGGAATGCCGCCCATGCCTTGGGCCAGCCCGCGTAGAACGCCGCATGGGTGAGAATTTCGGCGATTTCTTCCTTCGTCACGCCGTTCTTTTTTGCGCTCATCAGGTGATACTGGAAGGATGAATCCACCAGTCCTTGTGCCATCAGTGCCGTTACCGTCACGATGGAGCGGTCGCGCAGGGACAACTTGTCCTCGCGGCTCCAAACCTCGCCGAACAGTACGTCGTCGTTTAATTCCGCAAATTTCGGGGCGAATTCGCCCAGCGCGTCGCGGCCTGCCGTCTGCTTAATTGCCATAAGGATAACCTCCCTTTATTCCGCCATGTAAGGCGCAATGTTCATGTCCTGAAGCCACTTCTGCACCTCTTCCGCGGACGTATTGGCGGAAAAACGACGGCCCTCCAGCCAGGTGACCGTATCGTCCGTCAGCGCGGAGAGAATCTCGCCGGTGCGTCCATAGCCGCTGCCGCCCGAGGTGCAAAAGCACAGTACCGTCTTGCCGGACAGATCGTGAGCCTCAATAAAAGATTCGATGATGCGCGGCGCCTGCTCCCACCAGATGGGGAAAGCGAGAATCACGGTGTCATACTGCGCCATGTTCTCCACCGTTGCCGCCAGCGCAGGGCGACAGGTATCATCTTGCATTTCGACGTTCGCGCGGCACTTGTCGTCGTTGTAATTGAGGTCGGCGTGCGTATACGGCTCTTTCGGTTCGATACGGAACAGATCGGCGTTCAGGTATTCGGCGGCGTATTCCGCCAACGGCCAGGTGTTTCCGGTTGCTGAAAAGCACGCCACCAGAATGTTGGAATTCGTGGGCGTGAAAGTGGGTTCAGCCGTTTCACTTTCGGCGAACGCGGGAGCCGCCAACAGCATCAGCGCAAGCAGTACAATCAGCATCTTTTTCATGGTTTTCAACCTCCTTTATCCCTTCGCGCCCTGTCCGCGCAGCTTGTAGCGGAGATAATCCAGCCGCTCCACTTGCCTTTCCCTCAGGTGGATTTCGTCCAGTTTCCGGCCTCGCAGCGCGTTCAGGATGTTCATGCGCCGCTGCTCCGTTCCGTTTTCCTCCAGCGTCAAGCGCATATACTTCTCTACCTCCGGCGCGGAAAGCCCGATGTCGTGCAGCGCCATGATCAGGCTCAGCCGCTCCAGGTCCTGATCGTCATATTGCCAATGACCCATCACCTGCTTGACCGAACCGCATAATCCCCAACTTTCGTATTCGTCCAAAGTCTCAGTGGGAATTTGGTAATTCTGGCTCGCTTCTTCCCTCGTCACAGGGCTACCTGCCTTTCTGAGCGCTCGTTCCTGCGCTCGGTGTTTATTATATCGATTTTCAACCGAATGTCTAATGCTTATAAATCATTGCGAGAAATAAGGAAAATGCATAACTAAAGTGCTTTGAGGCGAGGAAGTGTCGTTCGTCGGTCATGCTTGTGCCCGATTATATTGTATGATAGTATAGGAGCAGAACGATAGAGCGAAAATGGAGGGAACGTTTATGAATCAGTTGTATGATCGTGCAGACATATATGACCTGATTGAGAGCGAGGGCAGAACGGACATTGCAAGAAAGGACTGGAAGAACTTTTTAGAAGGAAGGGCTGTTCAAACATTTCTGGATGTGAGCATCGGCACCGGGGGAATGACTCTGCCGCTACAGGAATTGGGAATTAAGATTTATGGTTCTGACCTGAGCGAGACCATGCTCGAAAAATGCAGAAAAAAGGCGCTGGAAAAGCAAAAACCAATAGACCTTCGCTGTAGCGATTTCAGAGACCTGTCCGTCTGGGGAGAGATGCAATTTGATTGCGTTGCCAGCACGGGGAATTCCCTGGCATATGTGTCGAACGATGATATACTGAAGGTGCTCGAGGAAATGGACGCGCACGTCAGGCATGGCGGTTATATTTGTTTTGATTCGCGCAATTGGGAAAAGATACAGCGGGAAAAGCAGCGGTTTTATTTCTATAATCCTTTTTTTCATGGGGAAAATCGGATCAATTTGGTGCAGGTGTGGGATCACAACCCGGATGGAACGATTATCTTCAACCTGCTATATACCTTTGAACGTGATAAAAGAATCTTTCAAAAGGAAATATTCGTGGAACGTTATCATCCATTCCGGCTGGAAACGGTCGAGCGTAAGCTGTGCGAAATAGGATACGATTCGTTCAAGCTCACGCCCGTTCCCAGCAATTATCCCGAAACGGATTTCAGCAAAATCGAGTGGTACAGAATGATCGCTCGAAAGAACAAGTAGGCATTTTTGTTATTCTTAAATGGACTATGCCCAATTTACCTTTGATCCGCTTTTTCCGTGAATGGCAGCGTTGATGTGTGCAATCAAGGCAGAGACGGCGGGCGAACAGGTTTGATGCTTCTTCCAGACCAGCGCTGAACCGGTTTGCTGTGTCAGTGAAATGGGCACGAAGGTCAGATCGTCGTAGGCGCA
Source organism: uncultured Clostridia bacterium (assembly GCA_934645275.1). Next base: position 4,920 of record CAKUDW010000086.1, on the reverse strand, counting down.
GTCCAGCCGCAGGCACAGCGCCGCGCCCATGCGCTGCCGCACCAGCATGGCGGCGTTGTACGCCAGATTGTAGGTCAGGCGAATGTTCAGCCGGTCGTACAGGTCGCCGAACCAGTTGGCCAGCTCGCTGCGCACCAGTGCGCGCTCGGGCAGCATCAGCGGCACATCCGCCAGATCCTCCGGCACAAGCAGCTTCTTTTTAGAAAGCGGCGAATCCGCCCGCACCAGCGCGCCGTATTCCTCCGTCACCGGGAAGCGCAGGAAATCGTATCTCGACAAATCCACCGGCATGGAAAGCAGTCCCATATCCAGTGTACCATTTTCAATTTTCTCTTTGATATGATCGGCATTGCCGCTGAACAGCGTGTATCGCACCTGCGGATGCAGCGCCGAAAATTCCGAAAGCACCGCGCCCAGCATGGAAAAACTGCGCAGCTCGCCGCTGCCGATGGCGATTTCGCCGGTCAGTTCGGCAGTACGCTGACGAAAATCGCGCTGTGTTTTTTCTGCCAGCTCCACGATTTCCTGCGCGCGGCGGCGAAGCATCAGGCCGTCCTCAGTCAGCGTGATGTGGTGATTGCTGCGCACGAACAGTTTTACGCCCAGCTCGTCCTCCAACTGCGCCAGCTGACGCGAAACGGCGGGCTGCGAAACGTGCAGAAGCTCCGCGGCTTTGGTGATGTTTTCCTCGCGGGCAACAATCAGAAAATAGCGCAAAACGCGCAGCTCCATGGCGTTCACCTTCTTTCGGGATTATTTTAGCATGCCGCCGGCCGCAGCGCAAGAAAATTATAAACAGGATACAGAAATGCATTTTGCGCATGGCTGATGATGATTTACAGGTATTAGACATTTTCATGAGAGATTGCTAAAATAGAGATGTTCCGAAATATGGAACGCAAATTGCCTTGAATCGGGAGGAATACGGTATGAAAATTGCGAGCAGAGCTGCGATGGAGCAGCAGGATCATTTCGGCGTGGGCGCGCCCAACGATGCGTTCGCGCAGTATTTTGTCGGCCAGTCCTATCTGAAGCCGCTGACGCAGCCGGGCGCCTCCGCCGTTTTTCTGGCTAACGTGACCTTCGAGCCGGGCTGCCGGAACAACTGGCACATTCACCATGCGTCCAGCGGCGGCGGACAAATGCTGATTTGCACCGCCGGCGAGGGCTGGTATCAGGAAGAGGGCAAGCCTGCCGTGAGCCTGACGCCTGGCACGGTGATTGCCATTCCCGCAGAGGTCAAGCACTGGCACGGCGCGAAGGCCGACAGTTGGTTTTCGCACATCGCCGTGGAGGTTCCGGGGGAGAATACGCGCAACGAATGGTGTGAGCCAGTGACGGACGAGGAATATTGTAAGCTCAAATAAGGAGGAAAATTCCATGAATAAGACGTTGATCGCCTATTTTTCCGCCAGCGGCGAAACCGCGCGTCTGGCAAAGACCATTGCGAGCGTGACGGGAGGCGAGTTGTTTGAGATTCAGCCCGAGACGGCCTATACCGCCGCCGATCTGGACTGGCGCGACCGAAGCAGCCGCAGCACGATCGAAATGAAGGATGAAAAAAGCCGTCCGGCCATCGCGAGCCGCGTTGCGGACATGAAGGAATACGACACGGTGTTCGTCGGCTTTCCCATCTGGTGGTACCAGGCGCCGCGCATCATTGAAACCTTTCTGGAGAGCTACGACTTTGCGGGCAAGGAGATCGTTCCCTTTGCCACGTCCGGCGGCAGCGGCATGGGTAAGACGGAAAGCATCCTGAAGGCTTGCTGTGAGAATGCGAAGTGGCTGCCCGGCAAGCGCCTGAGCAGCCGCGAAAGCGCCGCGTCCGTGCAGAAATGGGTAGACGGTCTGCGCCTGTGAGAGGAGCGCCATGATGGAATATGCCAGGCTGGGGAGAACAGACATTGAAATCTCCAAGGTTTGCGTGGGCTGCATGAGCTTCGGCAAGGCCGGAACCATGCACGATTGGACACTGGACGAAAGCGCCGCCGATGCTGTGGTGAAGCGTGCCCTTGATTTGGGTATTAATTTCTTCGACACGGCCAACGGCTATTCTGCGGGTACCAGCGAGGAATACCTGGGAAGAGCGCTGAAAAGAAACGTCGCCCGGGATAAGGCGGTCATCGCTTCGAAGGTCTATTTCAATCCGGGCAGACTCTCGAAAGAAGCCATTCACTACGAAATCGACGGCAGCCTGAAGCGGCTGGGCACGGATTACCTTGACCTCTATATCATTCACCGCTTCGATTACGAAACGCCCATCGAAGAAACCATGGAAGCGCTGAACGAGCTGGTCAGGGCGGGCAAGGTGCGCGCGTTGGGCGCGTCCGCCATGTACGGCTATCAGTTCTACAATATGCAGCTCTGCGCCCGCGACCACGGCTGGGCACGGTTCGAGGCGATGGAGAACCACTATAACCTGCTCTACCGGGAGGACGAACGCGAGCTTATCCCTATCTGCAGGCAGACGGACGTTTCACTGATGCCATACAGTCCGCTGGCAGCGGGGCATCTGACCCGCCCCACCTGGAACACGGACACGCTGCGCAGCAAAACGGATCGCGTCGCCATGGGTAAATACGACCGCACGGAGGAACAGGATATGCGGATCGTCGAACGCGTGCATGAATTGGCAGAGAAGTACAACGTCAAAATGCAGCAGATTGCGCTAGCGTGGCATTGGGCCAGGGGTGTCGCCTCACCCAGCGTGGGCGCAACCAGGGCGCAGTATCTGAACGACGCAGCGGGTGCACTGAGCGTAAAGTTGACGGACGAGGACGTGGCGTATCTGGAAGAGGTCTACCTGCCGCACCGCATCGTCGGCGCAATCGACCACAATCCCGCCGACGGCGTGATGCTGTTGGATGAGAAAAAGTAACGATGCGCTTCCACAACCAGTGTTTAGAAGAGTACGCAGCTTACGCCAGGGGAAACATGCCCGGTTGCGCCGCTTCGCTTTGCCGGCTCAGGTACGATTGCTCTGCCTTGCCGATCCCGGCGCATTTATTGCTTTGCGGTCGCACGGCGATTGTTTGCAACGGGTTTTATATGCGTTCACGGCCTGTTCAAATTTGGGTGGTAGGATATAGCCATTCCAAACGACAGGGAGGATGGTTCAAATGAAGAAAAAGCTGCTTGCGCTCACGATGGCGCTTATTCTGGCAATTGTACCTTGTGCGAGCATGGCGGAACAGCCGCCCGAGCCACCCCAGGGCGGTGCGCCTGCTGGAGCAAATGGCGATATGCCCGGACAGCCGCCGGAGGGCGGCCCTGGGCCGGGCGGTTTTGGCGCGGCGGCCGAAGGCGAAAATGGCACGGCGGCGACCTTGCTAACCGAGGACGCGGAGATTACCGACGCTTCCTACGCTTCCTCCGGCGACGATGAAAACGCATTGCGCATCTCGGGCGCGACCGTCTCGCTGACCAACATCAGCGTAGACAAGTCCGGCGGCGAAAGTTCGAACACCGAAAGCGGCGATTTCTATGGCATGAACGCAGGCCTGCTGGCGCAGGACGGCGCGCAGGTCACCATCGACACCGCCGAGATGACTACCAACGCTCGCAATGGCAACGGCGTATTTAGCTATGGCGAGGGCACCAGCGTCACCATACTGAACAGCACGATCACCACGCAGGCCGACAATTCAGGCGGCATTCAGACCACAGGCGGCGCAGAAATGCACGCTTATGATCTGACGGTGGAAACCTCCGGTAATTCCTCGGCGGCTATCCGTTCCGACCGTGGCGGCGGCACCGTGGAGGTGGAGGGCGGCAGCTATACGAGCCATGGCACCGGTTCGCCCGCAATTTATTCCACGGCGGATATTACCGTCAGCAATGCAGCGCTCAACGCCACTGCGTCCGAGGCCGTGGTGGTGGAGGGCAAGAACAGCGTTACGCTCAATGGCTGTGACGTCAGCGGCAACATGACCGGCACCTATCAGGGGGACGCTTCCGAGAATATTCACAACGTAATGCTCTATCAGAGCATGTCCGGTGACGCGGACGTGGGCGAGAGCCGCTTCAGCATGACAGGCGGTACGCTCACAGCGGCCGCGGGCGATATGTTCTACGTCACCAATACCGACAGCGTCATTTCGCTTGAAAATGTATCGCTGACGCTGGCCAACGGCAAGTTCCTTACGGTGGAGGGCAACAGTTCCGCACGCGGCTGGGGCACGGCGGGCGCCAACGGCGCGAACGTGACCTTCAATGCTCAGAGCCAGATACTGGCAGGCGATATCACCGTGGACGAGATTTCTACGCTGAAGTTCAGCCTGACGGAAGGCTCGTGCTTTACCGGCGCGATCAACATTGTGGAAAATGCGGCGGGAGGTACGGCCGTGGAGAATAACATCGCCGTCAGCATTGGCGAAGGCTGCACCTGGAGCCTTACCGGCGACAGTACAATTTCCACGCTGGATAACGCGGGCACGATCGAATTCAACGGCCATACCATTACCCTGGCCGACGGTACCGTGCTGGCGGAATAATGCGGGGAATTCTGGAATTCTCCACTTGAAGGATTATCGGTGTGCTCCATTACGCACCGGAGACTTTAAAGAGCAAAGTCTCCGGTGCGTTTTTGCCAGTGAACGACTACTGTTGGGATTCGTCGACCCGCAACGCTCTGGTTTTGTTGATTCCTGCACTATAAAAAATGCCCTGCATCTTCGGCCAAATAGCCGAGATGCGGGGCGTATTCATGCGATATTGTCCTTTACGGCATCAGCAGGCGCACGCGATATATGGTATCCAGCGTACCCAGCTTTTCCACAAGCCGCGCACTGGGGGCGTGACCCACGTCCACCACGGTGTAGGCGTAGCCGCCGCGGGACATGTTCACCATGTTTTCGATGTTCAGCGCTTCCTCGCTGAGCACCTTGGTGATGGCGGAAATCACGTTCGGCACATTCTGAT
>CAKUDW010000085.1 GCA_934645275.1 uncultured Clostridia bacterium | reverse complement strand
GAAACCGGTAAAGTTCAGCCCAGCCCACAAGTCCACGAGCTTTGCGGAGCTGGTATGCTCCAATTCGCTGAAAGCCGAACAACTCTCCAACGCCTCGGGCCTTCTGAAGGCCGAAATGCGCACGCTGGACGGGCTGGTGCTCTCTGCGGCGGAAGCTTGCCGTGTGCCTGCGGGCGGAGCGCTGGCCGTAGATCGTGACCTGTTCTCCGCGCGCATTACCGACACGATCAAAAATCACCCGCTGGTCACTTTTGAGACCCGCGTGGTGGACGAAATACCAGAGGGACCAGCGATCATCGCCACTGGTCCGCTGACCGATCCTGCGTTGACGGACGCCATAGCCCGCCTGCCGGGCGCGCAGGCGCTGCACTTCTTCGATGCTGCCGCGCCAATCGTCACCGCAGAATCATTGGATATGTGCCGGGTATTTCGCGCATCACGCTACGGTCGCGGCTCAGACTATCTGAACTGCCCGATGAATGAAACAGAATACAACGCCTTTTACGACGCGCTGATGAGCGCGGAGCTGGCGCCGCTGCACGATTTTGAGAAAAAGCTGGTATTTGAGGGTTGTCTGGCCGTAGAAATCCTGGCTTCGCGCGGGCGGCAGACGCTGGCCTTCGGCCCGCTGAAGCCGGTAGGGCTCACCGATCCGCGCACCGGCCGCGAGCCCTATGCCGTGGTGCAGCTGCGCCAGGAAAATGAAGCGGGTACGCTGTACAACCTGGTCGGCTTCCAAACGCGATTGAAATGGGGCGAGCAAAAGCGCGTGTTTTCCATGATTCCCGGTCTGGAGCATGCCGAATTTGCACGCTACGGCGTAATGCACCGCAATACTTACCTGAACGGCCCGGAAATGCTGGGTGCAAACTACGCGCTCAAGGTCAACCCCTATCTGCGCTTTGCGGGACAGCTTTCCGGCGTAGAGGGCTATATGGAGTCCACTGCCAGCGGCATGACTGCCGCCATCGGGCTGTACTGTGCGCTTCAGGGCAAGCCCGAGCCAGACTTTACCGACAAAACAGTGCTGGGTGCGCTTGCTCAACACGTGAGCACGCCTACTGCGAACTTCCAGCCGATGAACGCTAACTTTGGCATCCTCAGCCCACTGAACGAGCGAATTCGCGGTAAGAGGAACCGATACGAGCGCATGAGCCAACGCGCAATCGACACACTGAACGAGGTGATAAAGCAATATGAGCTATGAACACGAAGCCGCGAGTCCCTTCCGCGGTACCACGATTTGCGCCGTAACCCGAAACGGCGAAACCGCACTGGCAGGCGACGGACAGGTGACCATGGGCCAGAACACTATTTTCAAGGGACACGCCCGCAAGGTACGCCGCATCTACAACGACCGCGTGGTGATTGGCTTCGCCGGTTCCGTGGCTGACGCGTTTGCGCTTTCCGAGAAATTTGAAGATAAGCTCACACAGTATTCCGGCAATCTGTCCCGCGCCGCTGTGGAGCTTGCACAGGAGTGGCGCATGAACAAGACGGCGAAGCTGGAAGCGATGTTGCTGTGCGCCGATAAGAACAATATGATGCTGGTCTCCGGTACGGGCGAGGTCATTGAGCCGGACGACGGCGTGCTGGCCATCGGCAGCGGCGGCAACTACGCGCTGGCTGCGGCGCGTGCGCTCTATCAGAACACAGAGCTTTCCGCCGCCGAAATTGCGGAAAAGGCGCTGCACATCGCCGCTGAGATCTGCGTGTTTACCAACGACAACATCATCGTCGAAAAGGTTTGAAGGAGCTTGAAGCATGACTGAACTTACCCCGCGCGAAATCGTTCGCGAGCTGGATCGCTATATCGTTGGCCAGAACGACGCCAAGCGCGCTGTGGCCGTGGCACTGCGCAACCGCTATCGTCGCGCGCAACTGCCAGAGGAAATCCGCGAAGAAGTTACCCCGAAGAATATACTGATGATCGGCCCCACCGGCGTGGGCAAAACCGAAATTGCCCGCCGTCTGGCCAAGCTGGTAGACGCACCGTTCATCAAGGTTGAAGCTACGAAATTCACGGAAGTCGGCTATGTCGGGCGCGATGTGGAATCCATCATTCGCGATCTGCTGGAAGCCGCCATTCGGCTGGTAAAGGCGCAGCATTCGTCGCGCGTGCGCCGCCGTGCTGAAATCAACGTGGAGGATCGGCTGGTAGATCTGATGACCCGCGCGCAGAAAAAAAAGCAGCCTGTGAATCCCATCGAAATTCTGTTGGGCAACAAGCCCAAGGAACCGGAGCTCTCCCCCGAGGAAAAGACGAAGCTGGCCGTGCGCCAGGAAGATGTGCGTACCCGCCTGCGCCGCGGTGAATTGGAGCATGAAATGGTGGAGGTCGAGGTCGAAGAAAGCGCGCCTCAGGCCGAAATTCCCGGTACCGATATGAACATGAACGACATGCTCGGCGGCATCATGCCCAAGCGCACGAAGCTGCGACGCGTGGAAGTACGCGAGGCGCGCAAGATTTTGCAGGCCGAAGAAGAAACAAATTTGATCGACATGGACGCGGTGTACTCCGAGGCCATTGAACGCGCGGAGCAGCACGGCATCGTATTCCTGGATGAAATCGACAAGGTGGCCGGCCGCGGCAGCGGGCATGGCCCGGACGTGTCCCGCGAGGGCGTTCAGCGCGACATTCTGCCCATCGTGGAAGGCACCACCGTCAATACCAAGTACGGCCCCGTCAAGACGGATCACATCCTCTTCATTGCCGCAGGCGCCTTCCATGTTTCGAAGGTGACCGATCTGATTCCTGAACTTCAGGGCCGCTTCCCCGTTCGCGTGGATTTGCAGCCGTTGGCCGTGGAGGATTACAAGCGCATTCTCGTGCAGCCTGAAAACGCGCTGACGCGCCAGTATCAGCTGCTGCTGGGCGTAGACGGCGTGACGTTGGACTTCCAGGAATCCGCGTTGCAAACCATTGCCGAATGCGCATGGCAGGCCAATGAAACCATGGAAAACATTGGCGCACGCCGTCTGCATACGCTGCTGGAGCGCATCTTAAACGACATCGCCTTCAACGCTGGCGGCGGCGATGCGCCGGAAGTGAAGGTCACAATCGATGCGGACTACGTAAAGGCCCAGTTGGGCGCGGACGCGCACGCCAAGGACGTTCGAAAGTATATACTGTAACCGCAATATTGCAAGCGCAGCTGTCCCATTCTGTTTTTACAAAAATGGACAGCCGCGCCTTTTAATCCCGCCAATTTTCTCGTTTCAGCAACACATCCCGCATAAAAGAAGCCTATATCGGAAAAAATAAGGCTCATCTCCACGCTGCGCGCATTTTTGGCGCGGCGCGCGCATATGGAATCCGCGCGGCGGAGAAAATCTAGGAGGATGTGAATTGTATTCATGAAAGCCATCATCATGGCGGGTGGCGAGGGCTCGCGCCTGCGTCCACTCACCTGTACCTGCCCCAAGCCGATGCTGCGGCTGTTGGACAGGCCGCTGATGCAGCTTGCCATTGAACTGCTCAAACAAAACGGCATATCGCAAATCGGCGCTACGCTGGGTTATATGCCCGACAGCATCCGCGATTACTTCGGCGATGGTTCCGATTATGGCGTTGAGCTGCGCTACTATATCGAAAACACGCCGCTGGGTACGGCGGGAAGCGTCGGACAGGCCCGTGATTTTCTGGACGGACGCTTCATCGTACTTTCCGGCGACGGCGTGTGCGATTTTGATCTACGCGCGGCCGTGGCCTTTCACGAAGCGCATGGTGCGGCGGCCACGCTGCTACTGGTGCAATCATCTTCGCCTCAGGAATACGGCATGGTAGTGACCGAAGCGGATGGACGTATCCGTTCCTTCCACGAAAAGCCCGGCCGCAGCGACGTATATTCAAATCTGATCAATACGGGCGTATATATACTGGAGCCCGAAGTACTCGCCCGCATACCAGAGGGCCGCCCCTGCGATTTCGGCCACGAGCTTTTCCCGGCCATGCTGCGCGATGGCGAAGCGCTCTACGGTTATACTGCCAAAGGCTACTGGTGCGACGTTGGCAACACTACGGCCTATCTGCGCGTGCATCAGGACGCGCTGCACGGACGGATACGCCTGCCGGGGCTTGCACCCGGCACAGCCGGCGCGCTGCTCGAAAACGGCTGCATTGTGGATGACACCACATTCATCGCCCCAGGCGCCATCGTACATCGCGGCGCATACGTTGGCGAAGGCAGCTGTATCGGCCCCAACTGCGAAATCATGCCCGGCGCGAGCATCAAGCGCAGCGTGATCCTGCAGGGAACGCACGTGATGGAATGCGCCCAGCTTCGTGGTTGCGCCGTGGCAGCAAATGCGCGCATCGGCGCGGGCGCTCAGCTTTTTGAGGAAAGCGTAGTCGGTGAGGACAGCTGCGTCGGCGATCGGGCGGTACTGCCGCCAGGCGTAATGATGTGGCCAAACAAGGCATTGCCCGGAGGTGAACGTGCAAAAGAAAACATTGTGTGGGGACGGCGACGCGCGCACCGCTTTTTGGGCGGACGGCTGCTGCCGGAATCGCCTGCCGAAGCCAGTCGCGCCGCAGAAGCGTGCGTTGCCTACTTGAAGAACAGCGACATATTGCTCGGGCGCTCGAATGCAGCAGTCGCCGCTGCGCTCTGGCATGCCGCAGCCGCGGGCGCGATGGCACAGGGAGCGCGCGTGATCGACGCAGGCACATGCTCGCTGCCTCAGCTGCGCTGGGCCATGACGCAGCTGAGGCCCCAGGCAGCCATGCTGGTTCGTCCGGGCGAGCTGTTGCCGCTGGACGCGAGCGGTGCACCGCTGACAGAGCGCGCCCAACGGGAAATTCTGAAAATGCTGGAACGACAGGATTTCTCCCGTCCATTTTCCAGTATTACCCGGCCTGCGATCGATGCAGGACGCACGGACCTGGGCTATGTGGCCGAAACGGCCGCCTGCTTCACGGCGGACCCGGCCTACGCGCCGCCCATTGCGCTCTGCTGTGCGGACGACGCGCTGCTTGATCTCGCGCAGGCCTGCTTCGAACGCGCCGGTCTGAACCCACGCTGCGAGGCCGTAGCGGAAGCCTTCTCTCCTGCCGGAGATGAAATCGGCATAACGCTTCGGCAGGATGGCGAACAGGCCGTACTTGCCGACCTGAACGGCCCGCTAAATGAGGCGCAGCTTCAACTGGCGCGGGCCTGGACGGCGCTGGAACTGGGTGAAACGCGACTAATTTTGCCCGCGGACGGCACGCGGACGGTTGGTGAAGTCGCCGCCGCCCATGGAGCGGAGGTCTGCTATATGCCGGTGGAGCGCGCCGTGTGGCTCAAGACGCTGGCTGAAAAATCACCGCGTCAGTTTAAGATTTACACCGACGGCGCATGCTTTGCGCTTTCCATGCTATCGTTGCTCACCGAACGCGGACTGTCGCTCAGGCAGTGGCGCGCTCGCATGCCTGCCGCCTTTCGAAGCGAAGTACGCGTACCCGCGCCGCAGGCTGAAAATGGACGATTGTTGCACGCACTGGCCGGACGCGGTGAAGCGGAACTGGGCGGAGGCGTACGCCTGACGCGCAACGACGGCTGGGCCTTTCTGCTGCCGGACGACGCTGACAGTGAAATATGCCTTTTTGCTGAGGCGCCCACCATGGAAACGGCCGACGAAATATGTGCGTTCTACGGCAACGAAATCGAACGCCTGCTGCAAAAACAGGATTGAAAAGCGCGCACGCATGTGCTACACTGAAGCAAGCAGCTTAAGCTGCCAATTTGCATTACAGAGGAAGTGCCCCCCGATATGACCCGCGAAGCTTTTGCGGCCCTCTGCCAGACGGGCCCGGTAATACTGGACGGTGCGACGGGCTCCTGTCTGCGCGCGGCGGGCATGCCTGTGGGCATATGCGTCGAGGCCTGGGTGCTGGAGCACCCGCAAGTGCTGATCGAACTCCAGCGCGCCTACATTCGCGCCGGAAGCCAGATTATCTACGCGCCCACATTCGGTGCAAACCGCGTGAATCTGGCTCGCTACGGTCTTGAGGCGCGTGCCGACGATATGAACCGCGCGTTGCTGGCACTCTCGCGCGAAGCTGTGTCCGGCAGCAGCACATTGATTGCCGCCGATATCACCACCACTGGCAAGCGACTGGACGCGGGTGAAATCGACTACGATGCACTGATAGACGTATACCGCGCGCAGGCGCGGGTATTGGCGGACGCCGGCGTGGATCTGTTCGCCGTTGAAACCATGTTGGGCGTGGACGAATGCAGCGCCGCCATCGAAGCGATACGCGACATCTGCGATCTGCCCATCATCTGTACGCTCACATTGGACGGTACTGGCAAGGCCTACTTCGACGGCGACGCAGAGCTGGCGGCGCTGCAACTGCCCCAACTGGGCGCGGACGCCGTGGGCATGAACTGCGGCCATGGACCGGCGCTGTATATAAACGTCGTATCGCGCATGGCGGCGGCCGCGGGCGTACCTATTGTGTGCAAGCCCAACGCAGGCATGCCGCAAATCCTGCCCGACGGCAGCGCGCACTACGATATGAACCCCGACGAATTCGCCGCGCAGATGCTGAAAATCCGTGATGCGGGCGCGGGCCTGCTGGGCGGTTGCTGCGGCACCACGCCTGAATATATCCGTGCGCTGTGCGAAGCGCTGCAAAAATAAGTACAAAGAATTGGCGGCGTATCCCTTTGGATTCCGCCGACCCGCAAAACTCCGGTATAGCAGTCGCGCCTCCTAAAGAGGTGTGACCAGCCTAAAGCACCTGTCCCTGCAGAGCAGTGACAGGCTGCCCACTGCGATCCTGTGGATCCAGCTGTGGGCAGGTCGCCACTCAAAGAGCGGCGACCTGCATCGCGCGGAATCTTTGGTTCCCAGCACCGCGCTGCCGGAGCCTCAACTTTGTGGAGGCTCCGGGGCAGTTTTGCTAATTTTCACCCTTCAAAAAGACGAGGCGTATCCGTTTTCTGGATACGCCTCACTTATTGAAAACATCTACTTACTTAAATCAGGAACCCATGTCATCGGCTTTACAAGCCGTTTGACTTATGCGCTCTTGACCTTCTCCTCTTCCTCCAGCAGCCGATAGGCCACCTTGCCAACCAGCGTCTTAGGCAGATCATCGCGGAACTCGATGTCGTAGGGCATGGCGTACTTGGCGATGTTCTTGCGGCAGTAATCCATAATGCTGTTCTTTACTTCTTCGCTGGGCTGTACGCCAGGCTTGAGCACCACAAATGCCTTTACCTTCTGCATCTTATAGGGATCTTTCACGCCGATCACGCAGGACATGTGCACATATTCATGTTTATCCAGCAGGTTTTCAATCTGCGAAGGATAAACATTGTAACCTGAGGTCACGATCATGCGCTTGATGCGCTGGCGGAAATAGATGTAGCCGTCGCTATCCATCACGCCCAGATCGCCGGTGTGTACCCAGGTCAGCCCGTCTGCATGCCGGCGCAGCGTATCGGCGGTTTCCTCCGGATGGTTCACATACTCCAACATCACCGTCGGCCCAGCCAGGCAAATTTCACCCTCTTCGCCGTAGGGCACTTCGATTTCCGTACCCGGAATCACAATCTTGTAATAGGTATCCGGGAATGGAATGCCGATGGAGCCCTCGCGCGCCAATCCGCTGGGTGTGAGGCAGCTGGCCGTCACGCATTCGGTGGTGCCGTAGCCCTCGCGCACCTCGATGGTGGCCTTGTGCTCCTTCAG
>CAKUDW010000084.1 GCA_934645275.1 uncultured Clostridia bacterium | reverse complement strand
TCCTGGTATGATGAGAAGGAAGAAAAGACTGCGGCGGAAGCGCTGATTAACGCAGGCTGCGACCTGATCTCCCAGCATGCTGACTCCATGGGCGCACCCACGGCCTGCGAAAATGCCGGCGTTCCCAATGTTTCCTACAACGGTTCTACCATTGAAAGCTGCCCCAATACCTTCATCGTTTCTTCCCGCATCAACTGGGCACCCTACTTCGAGTATATCGTGAACCAGAATGCAAATGGTGAAGCCATTGATACCGACTGGACCGGCACCATCGCCACCAACTCTGTCGTGCTGACCGACATCAACACCGACGTGGCTGCCGCTGGCACCGTTGAGGCCATTGAGGCTGCCAAGACTGCTCTGAGCAATGGCGAAATCAAGGTTTTCGATACCGCTGCCGACAACTTCATGCTCAAGGACGGCGCCAAGATCGAGTCCTACATGGCTGATGTCGATACCGACGAAGCCTTCACGCCCGACACTGAAGTGGTTCTGGACGGTTACTTCCATGAGAGTGAATTCCGTTCCGCACCTTACTTCGACATCCAGCTGGATGGCATTGAGCTGCTGAACAGCAAGTTCTGATTTAAGGCAAAGTAAGTTCGGTCTGCTCCCTTTCGAGGGAGCAGACTGCCGTTTTTCAATATGGCGACCTCTGGGAATCGCCCCAAAGCGAATGTGCGGTTCCCGGAGGATGCCATATTTCAATGCTTATGATTCGGAGGCAAACCGTGCAGAAAAAGATTGCTCTGAGCATGCGCGGCATTACCAAGACGTTTGGCAGTGTCGTCGCTAATAATTCTGTGGACCTGGATGTGTACCAGGGTGAAATTCTGGCCGTTTTGGGTGAAAACGGTTGCGGTAAGACGACCCTGATGAACATGCTTGCCGGCATTTACTATCCCGACGAGGGTCATATCTATATGGATGGTCATGAAGTCGTAATCCGTTCGCCCAAAGATGCATATGCGCTGAAAATTGGCATGATTCATCAGCATTTCAAGCTGGTGGATTTGTTTACTGCATCGGAAAATGTCGTGCTCGGTCTAAATGAAAAGGGCCGGTATAATTTGAAGAACGTCAACGAGCAGGTTTCTGCGATCGCTGAAAAGTACGGCTTTCATATCGAGCCGCAGAAGCGGATTTACGATATGTCCGTATCTGAAAAGCAGACCGTTGAAATTATAAAGATGCTCTACCGCGGCGCAGATATACTGATATTGGATGAACCTACGGCCGTTCTCACGCCGCAGGAAATCGACCGTCTGTTTGATGTGCTCAGGCGTATGAAGGAAGATGGAAAATCCATCATCATCATCACGCACAAGCTGCATGAAGTGCTTTCGGTTTCTGACCGCGTCGCAATTCTGCGCAAAGGCGAGCATGTGGGCACCGTTGAAACCGCCGAAACCAATGAAAACGAGCTTACCGAGATGATGGTCGGCAAAAAGGTCAGCCTGAACATCGAGCGCAAGGCCCCCGTGAACGCAGTTCCACGCCTGATGATCAAGAATCTGAACTGCAAAAATGAAGAGGGACGCGCCGTGGTCAAGGACGTGAGCTTCACAGTCAAGGGCGGCGAAATTTTCGGCATTGCGGGCATTGCGGGCAGTGGTCAGAAGGAATTGCTCGAAGCCATTACCGGTTTGCAGCCGGTGGACAGCGGCGAGATTATATTTATTAATCCCAAAAAGGACAGGCCGGTTACATTCTTCCACAAATCCCTGAAGCGCGTTCGTGAAATGGCGGAAATGGACGCATTCCATGATGGCGAGGGCAAACCGGTTTCTTTTAAGGGCATGAAGCCTGCAGAGATTCGCCGGTGGGTTAACAGCGGCGATGTGCTCTTCCGCGAGGACGAGGTCATGTCGCTCAGGGATAAGACGCCCTTGCAGATTCGTTCGCTGGGGATTCACCTGTCCTTCGTGCCGGAGGACCGGCTGGGCATGGGCCTGGTTGGCAGCATGGGCATTACGGACAACATGATGCTGCGCAGCTATCGGAAGGGCCACGCTGGGTTTGTTGATAGAAAGAGGCCCCTCGCTCAGGCTGAGGAAATCATTCAGGAGTTGGAAGTTATCACGCCTGGCGTAAACGTGCCCGTGCGCAGGCTTTCTGGCGGCAATATTCAGAAGGTTCTGTTGGGGCGTGAAATTGCATTTACGCCGAAAGTGTTGATGGCCGCCTATCCGGTGCGCGGTCTGGACATCAATTCTTCTTACATTATATATAATTTGCTCAATAAACAGAAGGAGAATGGCGTGGCCGTTATCTTTGTCGGAGAGGATCTGGATGTACTGCTGGAACTCTGCGATCGGATCATGGTGATTAACTCCGGCGCTGTGACCGGAATTGTAGATGCGCGCACGGCGACCAAGGAAGAGATCGGACTCCTGATGACGAAAACGGATAATACTGCAAAGGAGAATGCGTGATGAACGAAAAGAAGAATGCGCCCGCAAATGAGCCGCTGATTCATCTTTCCAAGCGCGAGAGCATATCCGCAGCAAGGGCCTGGGTGATTCGACTGGCCGCGATTCTGATGGGCCTTGTCGTGTGCGGAATCGTCGCGTATATTCTCAGTGATAAGTTGCGGTCTGGCAGTAAGAGCATTCTGGATTTCTATTCCAGTTTTCTTGTGAAGAGCTCATTCAGTACTTCCCGAAAGATGTGGAAGTTTTTCAAGAATATGGCTGTGCTGCAGTGCATTTCACTGGCGGTTACGCCGGCATTCAGAATGCAGTTTTGGAATATTGGCGCGGAGGGCCAGACGCTGATGGGCGTTTGGGGCGCGATTGCGGTGGCGTTTTATCTGGGCGGACGTGTTCCGGAATGGCTGCTGTTGGTGTTGATGCTTGCGGCGGCGCTGCTTTGCGGCGCGATTTGGGCCGTGTTTCCGGCCATTTTCAAGGCAAAGTGGAACACCAATGAAACGCTCTTTACGCTGATGATGAACTATGTCGCCATCAACGTCGTCAGTTACTTCCTGGTGGTGTGGGTTCCGAGTGGTTCGTCTTCTCTGGGTAAGCTGTCCTTTGGCAAGCTGCCCACAGTTATACACGATTATTTCCTGATTATACTGATTGCATTGCTGTTGACGATTGCGCTGCATGTGTACTTGAATTACAGCAAGCAGGGATATGAGATTTCCGTTGTCGGTAACAGCGTTCGAACCGCACAGTACAGTGGCATGAACGTGAAGAAGATTATCGTGCGCACGATGATCGTCAGCGGCCTGCTGTGCGGCCTGACCGGCTACCTGATCGCGGCCGGCCTGGATCAGAGCATTACCACCGAATCCATTGGCGGCCAGGGCTTTACTGCCATCATGGTATCCTGGCTGGCGCACTTCAATCCACTGGTCATGTTGCTGACTTCTGGCCTGATTACGCTGCTGAATCAGGGCGCGGCGCAGATTTCGCAGGACTTTAACGTCAGCGGTGCGATTCCGGACGTGATCGTGGGCATCATTCTGTTCTTCATCATTGGTTCTGAATTTTTTATCAATTATAAAGTAAAACTGCGTCGCAGAGCGCACACTGCGATTAAGGAGGGCGTCAAATGAGCATCTGGCTAAACTTTCTGATTGATTCCCTTGCCTTTGGCGCGACTTTCATGTACGGTTCCACCGGTGAAATCATTACGGAAAAGGCGGGTCAGCTGAACTTGGGCATCCCCGGCGTCATGTGTATGGGCGGCGCGGGTGGCTGTCTGGTGCTGAATCTGATTGGCAAATCCTCGCTCCCGGCCTTCCTGGTTGTAATTTTGGGTATTCTGGGCGCGCTCGTGATGGGCATGCTGATGGGGCTGATTTACAGTTTTTTGACGGTTTCGCTGCGTGCCAACCAGAATGTGACCGGACTTGCGATGACCACATTTGGCGTTGGCCTGATGAAGGTAATTATGAGCGAAATGGACGAAACCGTCTATCTCGTTGGCCCGAAGCTGCTGTATCGCTGGCCATTTGCAGGCAGAACCGATGCGCTTCAGTATCTGGGCGTAATGTTCTTTCTGGGCGTGATTATCGCGATTGCCGCTTCGTATGTGCTGTATCGCACGCGAGTCGGTCTGCACCTGCGCGCGGTGGGAGAGAGCCCGGCGACGGCGGATGCGATGGGCGTGAACGTGAGCAAGTATAAGTACGGCGCTTCCTGCGTTGGCTGCGGCATTGCCGGTTTGGGTGGATTCTATTATATCATTGACTACATGGCTTCCACTGAGGCCTACAAGAGCCTTGAAGGCTTGGGCTGGCTCTCTGTGGCGCTGGTGATTTTTGCACTGTGGCGGCCGCACATGACCATTATCGGTTCGACGATATTCGGCTTTTTGTTCAGCTGCAGCAGCTATATTTCCAATATCAGCTGGATCAATGTGACCATGGCCACCAAGCCGCTGCTCAAAATGCTGCCATATCTGTTCACTATTTTGGTGCTGATTTTCACCAGCATTCGCAAAAAGCGTGAGGATCAGCCGCCTCAGAGCTTGGGTCTGGCATATTTCCGAGAGGACAGATAAGGAATTGCCATTGTCGGCGCCTCTCTGCTGGAGTCGCCGGCCTGCAAAGCTCTGGCTTTGCTAATTCTTGTCCTCTAAAAATGGCCGGAATCGCATGTGTGATTCCGGCCATTTTGCGCTTTATTTTTCCTTGTAATACAATAGACAGTGGCAGTAACCTTCAAAGTTGGGGTCCTTGATCTGATCGCGGAATTCCTTGCACATACACTTGTTTTCTTCCGTGCGCGCCAAACGGCAGGGGCAGTAGCCACCCGTGCGCTTTAGACCTTCCTTTACGCTGTCCACGATTTCCTGATTCTCATTGTAGCGAATCTTCATCTTGTTCATATCCTCCCGTTATGTAGACCGGCGTTTACGCGCCGGCAGTATTCAATAATTATCGGCTTTGAGCTGAAAAAAGCTCTGGGCGTGTCCGCACACCGGGCAGGTTTCAGGCGCGGTCGCACCCATCATGAGATGGCCGCAGTTCCGGCATTGCCACATGACTGCATCGCTCTTCTGAAACACAGCCTGCAAATCCATGTTGCTCAGCAGACGGCGGTAGCGTTCTTCATGCGCCTTTTCAATTTCTCCCACAGCCCGAAATTTTGCGGCGAGCTCTACGAAGCCCTCCTGCTCTGCTTCTCGTGCGAAGCAATCGTACATCTGTGTCCATTCATAGTTTTCACCCTCGGCAGATTTGGAAAGATTCTGCGCGGTCGAACCCATTTCGCCCAGCGCGTTCAACCAGAGCTGCGCGTGGGCACGTTCATTTTCAGCGGTTTCGGTAAAAATAGCTGCAATTTGTTCATACCCCTCGCGGCGGGCAGTTTCTGCGAACAACGTGTAGCGGTTGCGTGCCTGGCTTTCCTGCATGAAGGCAGTCGTCAAGTTTGCTTTGGTTTTGGATTCCTTCAGGTTCATTTCAGCACCTCCCGGATTTATTTATACCCGAAATGGTGCGGAAATAATGCGTACGACCTTATTTTAAACCAAAATAAAACGAAGGTCAACCGCGCTGCACGATACAATGCGGTTGAAAATGCAATCTTTTTCATTTACAATAGTTGGTAAAGGGAGATGATTTCATGCCGTGCGATTGCCACATTCATATGATACTGGACGGCGTGTATTACCGTGCGGCGATCGACCACCAGCGCGTCCAGCCGGACGAAGCGCTGATTCGTGCGCGTCTACAGGACTATGCGGCGCGTGGCGTTGCCTTTTTGCGCGATGGTGGAGACGCATGGGGCATCTGTTTGGCGGCAGCGCGGCTTGCGCCAGAGTATGGCATCGACTATCGCACGCCTGCGTTTCCAATTTATTGCCGAGGTCATTACGGCGGTTTTATTGGGCGTGGTTTCGAGGATATGCGGCAATACCGGTCGCTGGTGAGCGAGGCGAAGATGTTGGGTGCGGATTTTATCAAAATCATGATTTCCGGGCTGATGGATTTTGACCATTATGGCGTTATTACGGGCACGCCACTGGCGGCCGAAACCATTGCGGAGATGATACACATTGCTCACGGCGAGGGCTTTGCAGTGATGGCGCACGCCAACGGTGCGGAGACGGTGCGCGCGGCGGCAGAGGCGGGCGTAGATTCCATTGAGCATGGCGCGTACCTGGATGAGGCGGCGCTGCGCGCGATGGCCGCGCACAGTACGGTGTGGGTGCCGACGCTGGCCACCATCGGCAATTTGATTGGCTGCGGCCGTTATTCAGATGCGGTACTCGAGCCCCTGCTGGCGCTTCAACAGAAGAATCTGCGTGCCTTTTCAGCCATGGGCGGTGCTATTGCGCCCGGCAGCGACGCGGGCGCCTTTCGCGTACCGCACGTTCAGGGCGCGGCGGACGAACGCCGCTATCTGGAAGAGGCGCTCGGTGAGGAAACGAATGCATTGCTTGCGCGTGGTGCAGCGGAGATTCAGCGCCGATTCCGCGCAGATTAATACTCGCGCAGCACGAGCTCCGTAATGCCGCGGTTCGGACCTTTGGCGAGTCGAAGCACGCGGGGATGCCCTTGATAGGTATCCCAGATGAAATCCATGATTGCCGTACCGAGATTGCAGCCGTGGATCAGTCGGATGCGGCAGGTAGCTGCGCCTGCGCGGCGCAGGGCGGCGTCAATGGCGATGCGCGCCTGATAGGTGTTCTTGCCGTGCAGGTCGATTTCGATAATGGAAGGCTGCAACATGGAGGGAAAACCTCGCTTTCAAGGAGAGTGAATGTTCTGGAAATGAAATGTCTGTTGGCGGCGATGGATGGCATGAGCGGCGCACCGCTGCGCAGCGTGTGTTTCGAATACGGCGCCCATGGCGCGACCACGGAAATGATCGGTGCGCTTGGGTTGGCGCGCATGCGCCGCAAGCGCAGTTCCGCAGCTGAAGCACTGTTGCTGCGTCGCCCGGAGGAGCGTTATCTGGCCGCGCAGTTGATCGGCAACGATCCAGCCGTGATGGCCGCCGCCGCGCGGCGCATAGAGGACATGAACCGTTTTGACGCGATTGAAATCAACATGGGCTGTCCGGCCAGGTGCGTGGTAGGCAGTGGCAACGGTTCCGCGTTGCTGCTGGATCTGCCGCGCGCACAGGCGATATTGCAGGCCGTGTGTACAGCGGTTCAGATGCCAGTGCGGCTAAAGCTGCGCCTTGGCTGGGATGATGAGCGCATCGTTGCACCGGAGCTGTGCCGCATGGCGGAAGCCTCGGGTTGCCGCGAGATTATACTGCATGGCCGCACGCGCGAGCAGCGCTATATGGGGCAGCCGAATATTGAGGCGATGCGCGCCGCCCGGGAGGCTGTGCGCATACCGTTCTATGCCAACGGTGGCGTGACCCGGGCGCAGGATGTGCGGCCATTTATGGAAGCAGTCGGCGCGGACGGCGTGTGTATCGGCCGCGCGGCGCTGAAAAATCCGTGGATATTTCAAGACGTTGCTATTCTGGAACAGGGAGGAACGCCGCCTGTGCGTGGCGCAGCGGAGCGCGTGGTACTGATTAAAACGCTGGCCCGGCGACTTTGCGAACAGAAGCCGGAACGCTTTGCCATATGCGAAATGCGCAAGTATGCAGGTTGGTATCTTGCCGGACTCAGCGGTTGGCGCGAAGAACTCGAGTGTTTCAATCACATTGAATCGTTGGATGCGTTCTGCGCCGAGCTGGACGATTATCTGAATCGTCTGGCGCGCCAGGACGATCTGCTGCCACATTCTGAACTTGCGCCCGAACCTAATCTGGACACGGTACCCCGACGCTAGAACGCGTCCCCGGGGCCTTTCAGAGAAGTAATCCGGGGTTGCTTTGCCAAGCGTGCTTGGGAATCTTGCTCCGGTACCGCTAAACGTTCAATTTCCAATGTTAGATTTGCGAAGAACGCAGATGTACTCGCATA
>CAKUDW010000083.1 GCA_934645275.1 uncultured Clostridia bacterium | reverse complement strand
CTGCAGAGATCAGGCGGCGCATGGGCAAGCTGATTGGCGATGCATCGCTGCCGTTATGGCAAGCAGTTGATCCTGAGCGCGTGGAAAAGATTGCAGCCGGACCGCTTTCACCCGCGGATGCGCCGTGGTACGGTCAGCTCATGGCGGGGCCGCAGATGCTGGCCTATCTGCTTCAGGTAAACGATTGGATGGTGCGAAATAGAATAGAGCTTGAATTGTAGCGCGCATGAGGGAGAGTCTTCGAAGAATTGCCGACATCTCTTTTTAAGAGTCGCCGATCCGAAAAAAATGGGTTAGAGAATAGCCGATGTAGTTGCTAATTCTTACTTTTAAAAGAGAGCCGTCCGATTTGTGCCGGGCGGCTCTGATATTAGGGGGATTAGTGGGCAAACTGGCTGTCGTAGAGCTCGCGGTAGAAACCGTTCGCCTTCAGCAGCGTTTCATGATTTCCCTTTTCGATGATCTTGCCGTCGCGCATCACGAGAATCACATCGGCATTCTCAATGGTGCTTAGGCGGTGCGCGACCACGAAGCTGGTGCGGCCCTGCATCATCGTTGCAAACGCGTTCTGAATCTTTAATTCGGTGCGCGTATCGATGGAGGAGGTCGCCTCATCCAGAATCAACATCGGCGGCAGACTCAGCATCGCGCGTGCAATGCAGATCAGCTGCTTCTGACCCTCGGAAAGGCCGCTGCCATTCTCCGTTACGGGCGTATCATAGCCGCGTGGCATGCGGCGAATGAAGCTGTGCGCGTGCGCTGCCTTGGCGGCGGCGATGATTTCATCATCGCCCGCATCAGGGCGTGCCATGGCAATGTTATCGCGAATTGTGCCGGTTTTAAGCCAGGTATCCTGAAGTACCATGCCATAGCTGCGGCGAAGGCTGTGCCGAGTAATACTGCGAATATCGCGGCCGCTGACACTGATCGCGCCGGAATCCACATCGTAGAAGCGCATCAGCAAATTGATGAGCGTGGTCTTACCGCAGCCCGTAGGGCCAACGATGGCAATGCGGTTGCCCGGAGAAACGCTGAGATTAAAATGCTCGATCAGGTTCTGATCGGGTCGATAGCTGAAGCTTACGTCGTCCAGGCGCACGTAGCCGTCTGCATGTACCAAATCGAGCGCGTCCTGCGCGTCGGGTTGCTCGGCGGGTTCGTCAATCAGCTCGAATATGCGCGCGGCACAGGCGATGGCGTTCTGCAACTCCGTGACCACGCCGGAGATTTCATTAAACGGCTTGGTGTACTGGTTGGCATAGGTCAAAAAGCAGGCGAGTTGGCCGACGGTAATGTAGCTGGTAATGGCCGAAAGACCGCCAAATACCGCCACGCCCGCGTATACCAGAGAGTTTACAAAGCGCGTGCAGGGATTGGTAAGCGATGAAAAGAAGGTAGCACGCAGAGAAAACTTTTCCAGCCGGGCATTGACCGAATCGAATTTTTTCAGCACATTGGTTTCCTGCCCAAAGGCTTCGACGACTTTTTGTCCGCCGATCATTTCGTTGATCAGCGCGGTCTGTTCGCCGCGGGTACTGGTTTGCAGCTTGAACATCGAGTAGGTCTTTTTAGCGATAAACGCCGCCACAAACAGCGATATCGGCGTAACCAGTACCACGACTACAGTGGTGCCGACGCTGATACGCAGCATGAAGATTAACGTTCCCAAAATCGTCAACACGCCGGTGAACAACTGCGTAAAGCCCATCAACAGGCCGTCGGAAAAGGTGTCCACATCGGCGATAACGCGGCTTACAATATCGCCCGACGGATGTGCGTCGATGTAGCTGAGCGGTAGGCGCTGCAAATGTGCGAAAGCATCGGTACGAATGTCGCGCACGGTGCGGTAGGTAATGCGGTTGTTCGCGGCGGACATCAGCCATTGTGCCAACGCAGTTGCCAGAATTACCACGATCATGCGCACGAGAATTTTATTCAGCGCGCTAAAATCCACTGCCCCTGCTTTGGTGAGCAAGTCGACCGCGTTGCCGGAGAGTACCGGCAGATACAACGTAAGCGCCACGGAAACTACTGCAAACAGCAGAGATATGATGATGTAGCCGCGAGAATGCGCGGTATATTTCAGTACGCGACGCAGGGTATTCATCTGTGAGGATTTCTGTTTCATATTCATCATGCCTCCCTGCGATACTGAGAATCGAAGATTTCCCGGTATACGGTACAATTCTCAAGCAGCTGTTCGTGTGTGCCCAAACCGGCGATTTTGCCATCGTCCAGCACGATGATTTGATCTGCGTAGCGCACGGAGGATGCGCGCTGGGATACGATAAACACCGTCGGTCGATAGGGCAGCTGACGTATGGCCATGCGCAACCGCGCATCGGTCGCAAAGTCCAGCGCGGAGGCGCTATCATCCAATATCAGTATTTCAGGTCTGCGCACCAGCGCGCGGGCAATGGTGAGTCGCTGGCGCTGACCACCGGAAAAGTTGCGGCCGCTCTGTTCTACTTCAGCATCCAGCCCGCCCTTGGAGGAAACGACATCCTGGGCCTGCGCCGCTTTCACAGCTTCGGCGATGTCCTCGTCCGAAGCGTTTTCATTGCCCCAGAGCAGGTTTTCCCGAATACTGCCCTTGAACAGCAACGCCTTCTGCGGTACCACGGCGATGCGCTGCCGCAGTGCGGCAAGATTCTGCCTGCGCACGTCTACGCCATCCACGCGCACCGCACCCTCACTAGCGTCCAGAAAACGAGGAATCAGGTTCACGAGCGTACTCTTACCCGCGCCTGTGCCGCCGATAATGCCGATAATCTGGCCGCGGCGCGCACTGAAATGAATGTCGGAAAGCGATGAATCCATGCCGTCGTTGTAGCGCAGGCTCACGTGGTCAAATTCAACCGTCCCGATTGAGTCCGGCGCGGGTTCTTCCGCATTCTTTGGGGAAACGATTTCAGGGCGCAATGCCAACACCGCATCCACACGTCGCCCGCAGGCAACGGCCTTGGACACCGTGATGATCAGGTTGGCCAGCTTGATCAGTTCCACCAGAATCTGACCCATATAGTTTACCAACGCCACCACTTGCCCCTGACTGAGAATGCCGCTGTTCACTTGAATTGCACCGGTTTTGATTAGCAGTACCAATGCAAAATTGATGGCGATGTAAGTGAGCGGATTCATCAGCGCGCTGATGCGCCCCGAGAGCATCTGAAGCCGCGTCAGCATGGCATGTCGGGCGTCAAAGGCAATGATCTCGTCATCCTCGCGTCCAAACGCGCGCAGCACGCGCGTGCCGTCCAGATTTTCACAGGTCGCCAACGTGACGTCGTCCAACCGCGACTGCGTGTTCTTGTACATTGGCATTGTGATGAGCATAATGCCGAACACGATTATGGCCAACACTGGAATGGCGATTGCGAAAACCATCGCACAGCGCCGGTCGATGGTGAAGGCCATGATCATCGCGCCGAACACGATAAACGGCGAACGCAGGAACAGACGCAGCGCCAGATTGATGCCAGACTGCACCTGGTTGATGTCGCTGGTCATGCGCGTAACCAGTGTGGACGTGCCGATGCGATCCAAATCGTTGTAGCTGAAACGCTGAATTTGGGCGAAGAGCGCATGGCGGAGCCGCGTGGCCACGCCAACAGCGGCCTTGGCAGCGAAATACTGCGCCGTGACTGAGCTGGCCAGGCCGACCAGACCGAGCCCTACCAGAATCAACCCCATTTTAATAATGTAGCTTGCGTCGCCGCCGGGGATACCCTTATCGATGATGGCGGCGATGACGAAGGGAACGATCAGCTCAAAGCCTGCTTCCAACAACTTGAATAGTGGAGCAAGCACGCTTTCGAGCGCGTAACCCTTTAGATGAGACAGAACCTTTTTCATGCGTGATCACCTCTGTACGGCAAATGGCTTTTTGCACCGTATACCTTGGATATTTTAGCACAATAAGTGAATATATACAAGGCCTGCGCATATAACACTGAATTGCTTTACTTGCTGTCCGGCTTGCAGTATAATAATATACATAAAATCGGGAGGAAATGACAGGATGCATATTCTTATTTCAAACGATGACGGCATTTTCGCACCCGGCATACGCGCTCTGGCACTGGCCGCGCATGCAGCAGGGCATCGCGTTACTGTATTTGCACCGGACAGGCAGCGCAGCGCTGCCGGACACTCGGCCACGATTTCCGCGCCGCTTCATGCACTTCCCGTGGAATATGAAAACGGTATAGAGGCATACAGCGTGGATGGTACACCGGCTGATTGCGTGCGGCTGGGTCTGTATCTGTTGCGCGACAGGCAGCCCGACTGCGTGCTGACGGGCATCAACCGCGGTCCCAATCGCGGTGCAGCTATTATTTATTCGGGCACGGTAGGGTCGGCCATGGAGGGCGCGCTCTGCGGTCTGCCTGCTGCGGCGGTTTCCCTGTGCGCGCAGCGTGACGACGGCTATGAGACCGCGGCGCGCTACGGCGTGCGGCTGGCTGAGTGGATGATGTGCAATCCGCTGCCACTGGGCGAAGTCTATAACCTGAACGTGCCGGATGGCGAGGTGCGCGGCGTTCGTTCCGCGTGCATTTCCAATGAATATATATTCGCGCCGGATTTTGTGCGTGAGGGCGATGGCTACGTCATGACCTACGGCCCGGAGATTTTACCTGAAACGAGCGAGGATTCCGACCTGAATATCTGCCGCTGCGGCTATGCTTCGCTGTCCATCATCAGTTGGAACATGCTGGCACGCACGGCCATGCCAGATTTGGCCGCGCTTTCGCGCGCAGTGGAAACGATATGAGCAGTCTGGAAATTGAACGCAAATATCTGATACGTATGCCGGACGAGGCCTTTGTGCGCGCGTTGCCCGGTTGTCATGTATGGGATATTGAGCAGATTTACCTTGAAAATGGCCAGACCGGCGAGACACGCAGAATTCGCCGCGTGCTTGAAAACGGCCTTCTGAGGTATTATTATACTCAGAAGCGCCGCATAGACACCATGAGCTGTGCAGAGGACGAGCGCGAGATTTCGGCTTCTGAGTATAAAATGCTGCGGCTTCAGGCGGATGTGAAACGGCGGCCGGTGAACAAGCGTCGCCTGCGCGTGCCGTGGCATGGGCAGCTGCTTGAAATCGATATATACGATTTCTGGCAAGATCGCGCCACGCTCGAAGTAGAACTTGAACGCGCGGATCAGCCGGTTTTGTTGCCGGATTGGATCAGTCTGGTGCGCGAACTGACTGGCGATAAGGCCTATACCAACCGAAGCCTTGCGCTGTGTGTGCCTGAAGAGTCGATATGAGGATATGGGAGATCCGGAGGTAGAATTGAGAATGAAGACGCTCTATCTTGAATGCAATATGGGCGCGGCGGGCGATATGCTTACAGCCGCACTGTGCGAGCTGCTGCCTGAGCCGGACGCATTCATCGCGCAAATGAATGCCATTGGTATCCCGGGTCTTGAAATGAGCCGTGAAATAAAGACCAGCTGTGGCGTCCGTGGTACGCATATTTCCGTTAAAATTAACGGCGAAGAGGAGGTCGTGTACGATGTTCATCCGGGTGAAAAGTGCCCGGAGCATACGCATGCTCACGCGCACGAACACAGCCATGAACATCGACACAGCCATGCCGGTTTGGAGGACGTGCGCGCCATCGTGATGCAGACGGCGCTTCCGGAAAGTGTGAAGGCGGACGCGATGGCCGTCTATGGCCTGATTGCCGAGGCCGAGGCACATGTGCATGGCAGCGACATTGAGTGCGTACATTTTCATGAGGTCGGTATGATGGACGCGATCGCAGATGTCAGTGCCGTGTGCCTGCTGATGCACCTGCTTGCGCCGGACTGCGTGATCGCATCGCCGCTGTGTACGGGCTATGGCGAGGTTCACTGCATGCATGGCATACTGCCCGTGCCTACTCCCGCTACGGCGCGGCTGCTGCGCGGTCTGCCCAGCTACGCGGGCCATGTGCGCGGCGAGCTGCTCACGCCTACGGGTGCGGCGCTGATTCGTCACTTTGCAGACGCCTTCGAGCAGCGGCCAATGATGCGCGTAAACGCCATCGGCTGCGGTCTGGGCATGAAAGAATTTGATACGGCAAATTGTGTGCGTGCAATGTTGGGCGAAGTAGAATCCGGTGCGGACGAGGTTCTTGAGATTTCATGCAATCTGGATGACATGACCGGCGAAGCGTTGGGCTATGCCATGGAAAAGCTGTTTGCGGCGGGTGCGCTGGATGCATACTTTACGCCCATACAGATGAAAAAAAATCGCCCGGCTGTAAAGCTGAGCGCGATTTGCAGACCTCAGGATGAGACGGCAGTTTCCGACGCCATGCTGCGCCATACCACCACGCTGGGCGTGCGCATGCAGCGCTTTGCGCGCAAAACGCTTGAACGCGGTCATGAAACGATGAGAACGCCCTATGGCGATATTGATTTAAAAACTGCAAAATTTGGCGATATCACGAAACGCAAGCCTGAATTTGATTCACTAGTTCGTGCAGCCGAGCGAAGCGGCGCGACGCTTGCCGAAGTACGCAGCGCCATAGAAAAGGAATAATTAAATATGCCGCAGGAGACGGGCGTTTTGCTTGAAATCCTGCGGCATACTTTTATTTTTGTCAGGTGTTCACAATTTCCAGCAGCTCAAAGTTGATTTCGCCGCGTTCAATGCTGGCGCCTATTGCACGCACGCGCACGCGAACGCCGAGCTTCAATGTTTTGCCGGACATAGCGGCAGTCAACTGGCATCGTTCCGGATCGAAGACATAGTAATCGTCCAAATCGCTGACGTGGATCAGGCCTTCCACCGTGTTGTCCAACATTACATACGCGCCCCAGGCCGTCGCGCCGGACACGACGCCATAGAACTTGCGGCCGATTTGGCGTGACATCCACGCGGCCTTCATGATATCGTCGGCTTCGCGTTCGGCCTGCGCGGCCTCCTGCTCACGCAGCGAAGATAGCGCTGCAATTTCAGCTACGCGTGCCTCCCATGCGGATAGCTGCGCCGCATCGCCATCCAGGAGCAGCTTGAGCATGCGGTGTACTGTCAGGTCCGGATAGCGGCGGATGGGCGAGGTGAAGTGGCAGTAATCGTTCATGGCCAGGGCATAGTGTCCGAGCGGCTGAGCGGCATAGCGCGCCTTTTTGAGCGAGCGGAGCATCATCCTGCGAATGCTGTCGCGCTCTGGTGCGTTCTCACAGGCGGTAAGCGCTTTTTGCAGCATACCGGGGTGCGGATGTTCGCCGAGATGTACGCGCTGACCATTCAGGTTCAGAAATGCTTCAAGCGCCAACATGCGTTCAGGATCGGGCGCTTCATGTATGCGGTAGACAAAGGGCAATCCTGCGTCGCGCGCCAGGCGCGCCACACATTCGTTGGCCGCCAGCATGAAGTTTTCGATCATGCGTTCCGCCTCGCCGCGCGGCCGGCAAAGTATTTCAGTGGGTTCACAGCGCTCGTTCAGCACGAATTCTGCCTCGGGCATGTCCAAATCGATGCCTCCATGCGCTTTGCGGCGTTCTGTAAGCACGTTACTGAGTATGCGCATCTTATCAAGCGCGCGCTGCACCTCGGGCGCAATACTTCCGGTCGCACCATCAAACAGTCGGTTTACGCCGTCATAGGTCAGCCGCGCATGCGAACGAATCAGCGAACGTGTAAGCTTGTGATCCGTCACGCGACCATCGGCAGAGATATCCATTATAAGGCTCATGGCGGCGCGATCTGCATTCGGCAACAGCGAACATAAGTCGTTCGACAGCGTTTCCGGCAGCATTGGCACGGTGAGTCCGGGCAGATACAGCGATGTGCCACGCTCAAGCGCCTCGCGGTCAATGGCAGAGTTGGGGCGCACATAGTGCGATACGTCCGCGATGTGAACGCCAAGCCGCCAACCGCCGGATATCGCTTCGATCGATAC
>CAKUDW010000082.1 GCA_934645275.1 uncultured Clostridia bacterium | reverse complement strand
TTCGCCTGAGCGTTACGCTCAGGCTGTCGAAAAACCCAGAAGAATTCGAGCGCACCAAAGCCTTCTCGAACTCCTACTCGTGCCCGGCAGCATGTACGGTGGGGGCGAGGCGATTTTTGCGGCAGAAAACCCCATTTTCCAGAGCAAAAATCGTTTCCTTGCAGTTTTTACGCCCGGAAATCTGAAGGGGGGTTAGCAAAAACTGGAGAGGCTGGTAATGGCGGGGGAGTTTGCTTCCCCGTCCACCAGCTTGACAAAACCTCTTTTGACAAGCTGAGCATTGCGCTATTCGTTTCCGTTCACAACTTCGGTAATACCCGGATTTTCAAGCACTGCCGGCTGAACAAGTACGGCAGCCAACCAGAATATCAGCATGCAGGCAATGGCAAGCACCGCGCACACGACACAGCGCAATATGCGCGCGGGGAGGTGGCTGGGTCGTACCGCCGCCGCGGCGTCGGCCTGAAAGGCACGGAACACATTGTTCAAATCCGGCGCGCTGGGATCGGGTCTGGAAAGTAGGTCGCGTATGCGGCGCATCAGCAGCTGATCCAAACGGCGTTGATCGCCAGCACCAAGCCTTCGCCGGGCACGTGCACCGAAGCGACGCAGCAGCTGCTTTACGCGGTGCGGCTCTGTGCCGGTGACTCGCGCGATGCGCCTTGCACTGAGATGACAACCGTATTTTAGCGCCAGCATGCGGCGCATCAGCGGCGGTTCCTGCGCCAGCGTGCGCAGGAGCGCGTCGGAATCAGCTTCATCCGGCTTCAGTGCATCCCAATCGGAATTGTCCGATACAGGGCTGCGCAGTGCGGCGCGTACAGCCGCGCGACGCAGGCTTTCACGTAGACCGTGACGGCTCGCAGAGCTTTCCTGCGCGAGCCATACCTCCAGCAGGGCGCACTGTACGCAATACTGCGCCTGTTCCACAGAGCCGCTGGCCGCATAGGCCAGGTTGAATAACTGGGGGTAAACGGGGCGCACGCGACTGTAATAGGCCTGAAATTCGTTTTCTTCGCTGCGCGTCATTTTCAATCCTCGAAGCACAGATTGGCAATGCGGTCGTTGAGCGGACGGATGCGCTCATAGATATCGTGGTAAATGGGGTAAATTTCGCCGTACACTTTCTGCCAGACGGGATTTACCGGGTGCGTTGACCGCGCTGAAACGATGGCGGTAGCGTCCTCATAGCTGGAGAATATGCCTACGCCCACACCGGCCAGAATGGCTGCGCCCAGCGAGGTACATTCGCCGGGAGCACGGTGTACGCGCGTGGTCAAGCCATAGCAGGCAGACAGAATGTCCGGCCACAGGCCGCTGCGAGCGCCGCCGCCCGCCAGCATCATGCTGGTGATGGGTGTGCCGTATTCGGAAATGATGCGGGCACAGTTGCTCAGCGCCAGTGCGATGCCTTCATAGATAGCGCGGGCAATGTGACGCTGATCATGGTAGAGCGAGAAGCCCATCAGTACGCCGCGCGTGTTTGGATCCCAATAGGGGGTGCGCGAGCCCATCAGTGTGGGCAGAAACAGAACGCCCTCCGCGCCGGGAGCGATCTGGCGCGCCATATTTTCCACGCGAGAAATATCCAGCGATGCTTCGCGCGCGCCAAGCAGGTTTTGCAGAGCCCAGTCAAACGCAGCCGCGCCGGTCTGAACCGTACCGGTCACATGGCAGGATTTACCATCTGCATCAAGATAGTTGAATATGCGCGCCTTCGGGTCGAGCACCGGATGATCCAGTATCTGGGAAACCCAGGCGCTGGAACCGATGTAGGTATAGGCGCTGCCCGGGTCGACCAGTCCCGCGCCGCGCGCCGTGCAACAACCGTCGCCGCCGCCGATAGCCACTGGCGTACCGGTAATCAGGCCGGTGCGATAGTATATGCTGCGCGTTGTCTTTCCGCGCACATCGTGGCCGGCAGTCAGCTTGGGCATGCGATTGATGTCTATGCCAAGCTCCTGCAGCAGTTCGGCTGCCCAGCGGCGGTTATTAATGTCTAACGCAGTGGTGAGCGACGCGTCCGAATAATCGGTAAAACCCATGCGTCCCGTGAGATGCGCATAGATGTAATCCTTGATATTCATGAACCAGCGCGTGCGATCGTACACCTCGGGCAGGTTTTCCTTGAACCAGAGTATCTTCGGCAGCGTGTAGTGCGTATCGAGGCGGTTGCCTGTGAGCGTATAGAAATGGTATTTATTGATGACCTTGCCGATTTCAGCTACCTGCGTGCCGGTGCGGCTGTCGGAATGGATGATATTCGGGTGCAGCGCGTTGCCCTGCGCATCCACGGGGATGCAGCCGTTCATCGTGCCGCTCAGTCCGATGCAGGCGATGCGCTGTGGGCTCACCTGCAGCAGCAGTTCGCGAATGCCGTCGAACACAGCCTCAAGGATGCGGTCAGGGTCCTGCTCGGACCAGTTGGGCCGCGGATACAGCGTGGGATAGTCGCGCCGCACGGAGGACAGCGCTTCGCCCTTCACGTTGAACACCGAGCATTTGCAGCCGGTGGTGCCGGCGTCTAGCGTAAGGATCAGGTCTTTTTCCATTGGGATCTCCTTTTGTGTTTATCTTCAATGGTGCTTGCGCTCGCGTTGCTTTAAAACCTCGCCCGCAGCCGCGCCTACCAGCGATATGAAGCCGCACAGGATAACCGGGCCTGGAAAGGGCAGATAGCCCCATACCAGCGCGTTGCCCAGCAGCATTGCGGCCGGCGGCGCGAGCCATGCGGCATAGTTCCACAAACCTGCACGCGTCACGCGGCAGGATGAAACGAGCCCCGCAAGCGGCATTATTCCCCACAGGCACAGCCCGTGAATTACCTTGCCCAGCAACAGGCTCAGCGCTGCGGCGCAGCCCAGCAACAGCATTGCGCCAATCTGTATCAGCCACGCCCAGTACCATTTCATAGCGGGCGGTTTTCTTCGCATTCGCATGTCTTTTCCGGTTCCACACCTTTTTCAAAAGAAAATTTCAGCGAGTTAATACCAGAATCAATTATAGCATTAAAAGGGTGAGAAACACAACCTGAATCGAAAAAAAACAGGAATAATAATGCTTGTAGTCGCATATGCTGCTGATGGATGGTTCAATCGCTAAAACGGTTTCGCTAAACTGCAATTAGCAAGGTGAAAATGGGGAATCTGTTTATGAAATATGAAGAATTGGGAAGACGAATTCGCCAGCAGCGCGTTTTGGCACAGCTGACGCAGGAGAAGCTGGCGGAGCAGGCGGGTATCAGCCTGTCCTTTCTGGGCCACATTGAGCGCGGCACGCGCAAGGCCAGCCTGGAAACGCTGGTGAATATCTGCAATGCGCTGAAGATATCGCCGAACATCCTTTTACAGGATTCGCTGGGCGATGATTTGCTGGGCAACAATGAGAACATTTCCGAGCATCACCGCCAGCTGCTGCGGGAGATTTCGAACGTCCTGATCGAATACGAAACGCCGCCGCTGGAAAAGCGCTGATCATCTCAGACGAACGTTGGATATATAAACTACCTTCCCGGGCGCGCGGGGCTTGACGAAAACGCACGGTCGGGGTATAATTGTTTTTGGAATTATCAGCATATTAAAGTGTGAAAGCCGGAGGGCAAGGCCATGTTTGAATCCAGGCTGAAGAATGAGCGCGCCGATCTGCTCGCAAGGGCGTTTCTCTCGTTGAAGGACGAGGAGGAGTGCTATCGCCTGTTTGAGGATTTGTTCACCATCCGCGAGGTACAGGATCTGTCCTCGCGCATGGAAATTGCGGTGATGCTGAACGACAAGGTGACCTACGGTGAAATTGTGGAAAAGACGGGCGCCTCTACCGCTACCATCGGGCGGGTGAACCGTGCGCTGAATTATGGCGCAGGCGGTTATGGGCGCGTGATTGAAAGACTGAAGAAAGCGGAATAAATTCATGACTTATCTGGACAAATTAAATCCACAGCAGCGAGCCGCCGTGCTTGATACGGACGGGCCGCTGCTTGTTTTGGCGGGCGCGGGCAGCGGCAAAACGCGCGTGCTCACATGCCGCGTGGCGCATCTGATTGAAATGGGCGTGCCCGCGTGGAAGATTTTGGCCATCACCTTTACCAATAAGGCGGCGCAGGAAATGGCTGAGCGCGTATTGGCTCTGACCGGCGAAGCTGGGCAGGAGGTGTGGGTATCCACCTTCCATTCATGCTGCGCGCGCATTCTCAGGCGCGATATTGAGAAACTGGGCTATCGCCGCGAATTTGCCATCTACGATGAGGATGACCGCATGACGGTGATCAAGGCCGCGGCGCGCGCCATGGCGCTGGACGACAAGGAGTATCCGCCCAAGGCGCTGAAGGCCATGATCTCCGATGCGAAGAACCGGCTGCTCACGCCCGCAGAGTGGCTGCGGGAGACGGGCGACAACGCGCGCAACCGCAACTTCAGCGAGGTCTACGAGCGCTACGAGCACACGCTGCGCGGCAACAACGCGTTGGATTTCGACGATCTGTTGCTCAAAACGCTGGAACTCTTTGCAGGACATCCGCCGGTGTTGGAATACTATCAGAATCGCTTCGATTATGTGCTGGTGGACGAATATCAGGATACGAACGCCGCGCAGTATCAGCTGGTGCGGCTACTGGCCGGACAGAAGAAGAACCTGTGCGTCGTGGGCGACGACGATCAGTCCATTTACGGCTGGCGCGGTGCGGATATTCGCAATATATTGGATTTTGAGAAGGATTTCCCGGATTGCCGCGTTATCAAGCTGGAGCAGAACTACCGATCCACTCAGAACATACTGGACGCTGCCAATCAGGTAATCGCGCACAATGCCGGGCGCAAGGAAAAGGCGCTGTGGACTGAGGGCGCGGAGGGCGAAAAGATTGGCCTTTACCATGCCATGGATGAGCGCGACGAGGCCGCCTTTGTAGCGCTGATGTCGCGCAAACTGATCGCACAGGGCGTGCGGCCGGGTGAAATTGCCGTGTTGTACCGCACCAACGCGCAGTCGCGTGTGCTGGAAGAAGCGTTCATCCGCGCGGGTGTGCCCAACCGGATCTACGGCGGCCAGCGCTTTTACGACCGCAAGGAAGTCAAGGATTTGATCGCCTACATGCGCGCACTGGTCAACCCGGACGACGACGTATCTGTGCGCCGCATCATCAACGAACCCAAGCGCGGAATCGGCGATACCACGGTGGAAAAGCTGATGAGCTTCGCTGCAGAGAACGATACTTCGCTGATGGGCGCGGTACTGGACAGCGAGGCGGTCGGGCTTACGCCGCGCGTGCAGAAGCTGGTGGCGGGTTTCGCGGATATGATGCTGGAGCTGACCGGCAGCATGTACGCGATGAGCATATCTGAATTCACTGCCGAGTTGATTGAAAAGACTGGCTATGTGCGCGCGCTTGAGGAATCCAAAACCGAGGAAAACGCCACGCGCGTTGAGAATATACGCGAATTTGAAGGCGCAGTTAGCGAATATCAGAACCTCAATCCGGAAGGGACGCTTTCGGATTTCCTGGAAAACGTGGCGCTGATTTCGGATATCGACAATCTGAATCAGACCTCAGGGGCCGTCACGCTGATGACACTGCATTCCGCCAAGGGCCTGGAATTTGACGCGGTGTTCCTGGTGGGCATGGAAGAGGGCGTGTTTCCGCTCTCTCGCGCGATGTTTGACGAGCGCGCGCTGGAGGAAGAACGACGGCTGGCCTATGTGGGCATCACGCGCGCGAAGAAGCAGCTTTACCTCAGCCATGCGCGCACGCGCATGCTCTATAATTCGCGTTCAGCCAACCAGCTTTCACGCTTCGTGGGCGAAATTCCGCCGCGACTGATTCGCGACGGTGCGGCGCGCACGCAAACGCGCGTACCGGGTCCCACGGCGCGCCCTGCGCCGCGGCCGTCTGCCATATCCGAGAAAAAACCTGCACTGGGTATTCCGGGGCTCCGGAAGGGCGCGGGAATCGTTCAGAGTGCGCCCGGGGCCGCGCCGAAGCCGGCGGGCGGGCTGAGTATATTCCGTACGGGCGATCGCGTAACGCATGCCGTGTTTGGCAAGGGCACGGTAGAAGAAGTGAGCGGCGATGCATCGAAAGTCACTGTGCGTTTCGACAGCGGCGCGCTGAAGCGCTTTTCGGCAAATATTGCGCCGTTGCGGCGCATCAATGGATGAGTATAGACGCAGCATAAAAAAGCTTAGCTGGGAGTGAAGACGTCATGGATCGTATGCAGGAGCTGGTGAACCGGCTGAATGAGACGGCCTATCAGTATTACACGCTGGACGCGCCAACAATTTCCGATGCAGAATGGGACGCGATGTACGATGAGCTGACGCAATTGGAGGCTGAAACCGGGCGCGTGCTGCCCGATTCACCCACGCACCGCGTGGGCGGCGCGGTGCTTGCAGCGTTCGAGCCGCATACGCATCTGGCGCGGCTGTGGAGCATGGGTAAGGCGCAGTCCGTGGAGGCGCTGCGCGAGTGGGCGGCGCGTGCGGAAAAGCTGCGGCTGGAGGCCGGTCTGCCGGAGCTCGAATTTGTGGTGGAGCACAAGTTCGACGGGCTGACGATCAACCTGACCTACGAGGGTGGCCACCTGGTCGGCGCGGCCACGCGCGGCAACGGTGTGACCGGCGAGGAAATTCTGAATCAGGCACGCACCATCCGCTCGATACCGCTGCAGATTCCCTTTACGGGGCGCATGGAGATTCACGGGGAGGCGTTCATGCGGCTCTCCGTGTTGGATCAGTATAACCGGAGCGCGAAGGAACCGCTGAAGAACCCGCGAAATGCCGCGGCGGGCGCGTTGCGCAACCTTGATCCGGCCGTTACCGCCGCGCGGCGATTGGACGCATGTTTCTATGATGTGGGGTACATCGAAGGCCGCGAATTTGCCACGCAGCAGGAAATGATGGCCTTCATCCGCGAAAACCGCTTTCCAACGTCCAATTGCGAAATCTATTGCGATACGCTGGATGGAGCCATTGAAGCAGTACGCGCGGTGGAGACGTCTAGGCCGGAACTGGACTACATGATCGACGGCGCGGTCATCAAGATCACCAGCTTCGCCGTGCGCCGCGCGCTGGGCTATACCGACAAATTCCCGCGCTGGGCCGTGGCCTATAAGTTTGAGGCTGAAGAAACTACCGCCATGCTGGAAAATGTAATCTGGCAAATCGGGCGTACGGGCAAGCTTACGCCGTTAGCGCTGGTATCGCCGGTGGAGCTGGCCGGGGCTACCGTGCGCCGCGCTACGTTGAATAACTGGCAGGATATTCAGCGCAAGCGCGTAAAGATCGGCGCACGCGTGTGGATTCGCCGCTCGAACGAGGTGATTCCTGAGATCATGGGTCGAGTGGACGAATATGTGCCCGGCGAGCGTGATGTAGAAAAACCGGAAACGTGTCCGGCTTGCGGCGCGCGTCTCCAGGAACGCGGCGCGCACCTGTTCTGCCCGAACCGCGACGGCTGCAAGCCGCAAATGGTGATGCGCCTGTCCCACTTTGCCAGCCGTGATGCAATGGACATTGATACCTTTTCCGAAAAAACCGCGGCGCAGTTGGTGGACGCGGGCCTGATTCAGGAGGCAGATCAGCTCTATACCTTAAAAAAGGAGCAGCTCTGCACGCTGGAACGCTTCGGCGAACGGAAGGCCGAAAATCTGCTCGCTGCCATTGAAAAGAGCAAGGACTGTACGCTTGCGGCATTCATTTACGCCGTGGGTATCCCCAACATCGGCGTAAAAACCGCGCGCGATCTGGCTGCGCGCTATCCTGACATTGCAGCGCTGCGCGCCGCGCCGCGCGATGAGCTTCTGCAGATGGAAGATGTGGGCGAAATCGTGGCCGATTCCATCGCGGGCTTCTTTGAGGACGAGAATAACCTGCGCCTTGTGTCCGCACTGTTGGCGGCGGGGATAAAGCCCAAGGCGCCGCAGGCTGTGGCCGTAGGCGGCGCGTTCGAGGGCATGACCGTGGTGATTACCGGCACGCT
>CAKUDW010000081.1 GCA_934645275.1 uncultured Clostridia bacterium | reverse complement strand
ACCATGCGATGGTTCTGACGCGCGGGGAAATCCAGGCGACCCGCATAGCCCGGGTTTTCAATGCAGAGCATGCAGCGCGGATAGCCGGTCTGCTTCGCGTTCTTCTGAGCGGCGATGTCGCGCGGATCCTTTTCGGGCTTGGAAAGGTTGATGGTGATTTCCAGTTCGCCGCATGGCGAAGGGCGGAAGAAACGTACATTTTTGGCGATGCGATCCACGCGAATATAATCTACATTGCGGCAGAGACGGTAGAAATAATCGGTGGCGGCCTTGGCACCCTGAGCGGCGCAGAGTTGGCTGAAATGCTCGCGAACCAGCGCGGGGGCGGGCGTGAGCGCGCCCATCAGCTTTGCGGAAAACAGATCGCGGCGTTGAGCGCTGTCGGCAAACAGCCCGCGCGCGGCGGCGATATCCAGAATTGCGTTCAGAATGGGCGTGGCCGTATCGGGCGAGGGCGTGCGCGGCGGCAGCGGCGCATCCTCTGGCGCGTCCATCTCTACGATCTCCAGCAGCCGGTTCAGCGTGTAGGCGCGATCCTCGGCCGCAATCAGTTCCTTATCCTCGGCAAAATCAAGCAGCGCGTTCAGCAGCGCAGTCATATTTTCAGCCATGTCGTTTCACTCCGAAAACAATATTTCTTATAATAAGATTATCCGGCAAGTTGAATCGGATGTCAAGGGCGATTTTATTGGATTAACTTGCAGAAACTTATGAATTGGATTATAATATAACCTAGGAAATTACTGCATTAAGGGGGCGGCTTTATGGATATCGTGGCCTTGATGAAAAAAAACGCGGCGCGTCTGAACGCGCTGTACGCAGGCATAGACCAGTTTGAACGTTATTCAGCGCTTGCAGATGCATTTCGGGCAAACTTTAACCGCGAGCCGGAGAAGTTCATTTCTGCGCCGGGCAGAACCGAGGTCGTAGGTACTCATACCGACCACAACCATGGTCGCGTGCTGGCGGGTTCGGTGAATCTGGACACACTGGCGGCCGTCGCGCCCAATGGCACGAGCGTGGTCAGACTCTATTCCGCGGGCTATTCCACGGCGTTTGAAGTGGACATTTCTGCGCTGGAAGTGCGCGAGGATGAGAAGAATACAACCTATGCGCTGATCCGCGGCGTGGCTGCTCGGTTGAAGGAGCTGGGCTATCGGATTGGTGGCTTCGACGCACAGGTGACCAGCACGGTGTTTAAGGGCAGCGGTTTGTCTTCGTCTGCGGCGTTCGAGGTTATGCTTGTGGCCGTGTTTGACGCGCTGTTTAACGGTTGGACGATTGATGCGCAGCTCAACGCGCGCATTTCACAGTATGCGGAGAACGTTTTCTTCGGTAAGCCCAGCGGATTGATGGATCAGATGGCTTGCGCTGTGGGTGGACTGGTGGCCATTGATTTTGGTGTGGAGCCTGCCAGCGTGGAGGCGCTCGGGTACGATTTCGGTGCGAAGGGGTATTCGCTGTGCGTGGTGTCCGCCGGTGGCGAGCACGGCAACCTGACCGACGCCTATGCCGCTATTCCGGCTGAAATGCGCATGGTGGCCGAGCAGCTGGGTGCGAAGCTACTGGCGGAAATCAATGCGGAGCAGCTGGAGCGCGCGTTGCCGAAGCTGAAGAATAATGTGCCGGATCGCGCCATACTGCGCGCCTTCCACTTTGTGGACGAGACGCGACGCGTTGGTGAGGCCGTAGCGGCGCTGCGGCGTGACGATTTACCCGCCTTTTTTGCTGCGGAGATTGAATCCGGCGAGAGCAGCTGGAAGCTGCTTCAGAATCTGCACGTAGAAGGCAGCGCCAATCAGGAAATGCCGCTGGCACTGGAGATGAGCCGCAGAATGCTCAGCGGCCGCGGCGCGTGGCGCATTCATGGCGGTGGCTTTGCGGGAACTATACTGGCGTTTGTGCCGAACGATTTGCTTGGCGGTTATGCCGCGGCAATGGACGCGGTATTTGGCACGGGCGCGACGACGATACTGAACATTCGCCCCGAAGGCGTGGTCTGTATTGACTGAGGAAGATGAGATGAAGTTTCAAACTATTTCCCAGCAGGACACCATGGATATGGCGGCCTGCCTGGCGCAGATGCTGAAGGCTGGCGATACCGTGCTGCTTCACGGTGACCTTGGCGCGGGCAAATCCGTGTTTGCGCGCGGCGTGGCGCGCGGCATGGGCATAGAGGGTCCGATGCCCAGCCCGACTTTTACGCTGCTGATTCCCTATGAGGGCAGTGCAGGCAGGTTCTATCACTTCGACCTTTACCGGTTGAACGATCCGGACGAATTCTACGCTGCCGGACTGGACGAGTTTATCGGCGGTGATGGCGTGGCCGTGGTGGAGTGGCCGGAGATGGCAGAACTGTACGCGTCGCCGCGGTTGGATGTGCGTATTGACCGCGCCGCGGGTGCGGATGAGAATCGACGCGAAATCGAAATTGAAAATGTGGGCGTTGCCGGTTTCAAGCCGGACACGCTTGACAGATGGAGAGCGGACGGCAGATGAACATTGTAGCGATTGATACCTCAGGCCCGGCGGCCAGCTGCGCTGTGATGAAGGATGGCGCGGTTATCCAGTTGACGGTAATGAACCACGGGCTCACCCATTCAGAAACGATTATGCCCGCGCTGGACCAGGCCATGCGCGCAGCGGGAATTGGTTGCGCGGAGGTGGATGTCTTCGCGGCGGTGGCGGGGCCAGGCTCATTTACCGGCGTGCGCATCGGTGTGTGCGCGGTAAAGGGGTTGGCACATGCGTGGAACCGCCCGTGCGCGCGCGTGGATGCGCTTGAGGCGCTGGCTATGAATTTCTATGGCTTCGATGGACTGGCCTGCCCGATACTGGATGCGCGGCGCGGACAGGTTTATTGTGCGGCGTTTGACATGCGGAACGGTATGCCGAGACGCGCGATGGACGACATGGCGATGGATCTGAGTGCGTTTGTTGAAGCACTGCCGCGAGATCGCCGCATTGTTTTCCTGGGCGATGGGCTGCGTGTACACGCGGCGACACTGCATGATTTGTTGCCTGAAGCGATGATTGCGCCCGCAAATTTGCAGGATCTGCATGCGGACGCTGCGTGTGTGCTGGCGGCGGCGCATCCGGATGAATGGATCGAGGCGCGGCTGTTGACGCCCATTTACCTGCGCGCGCCGCAGGCGGAGCGCGAACGTGAGCGCCGTATAAGGAAGGACATATGAGCGAGATTACAATGGGGTTGATGACTGCGGCGGATGTGGACGCAGTGCATGAAATCGAAGTGGCCTGCTTCAAGACGCCGTGGTCCAGGGCGTCCATACTGCACGATGTAACCGAAAACCAGTGCGCGCGCTATGTGGTGCTGCGGGACGGCGGTCGGGCGATTGCCTACGCGGGCGTGTGGTTTATACTGGACGAGGGACATATTACCAACATTGCCGTGCATCCGGATTATCGGGGACGCGGGCTGGGCGAGCGCGTGGCGCGGGGCATGATTCAGCTGGCCGCGGACAGCGGTATGGTGTGGATGACGCTGGAGGTGCGCCGCAGCAATAAGATTGCGCAGAATCTTTATCACAAGCTTGGCTTTATAGATGTGGGCTATCGCAAGCGCTATTATGAGAACAGCGAGGACGCGCTGGTGATGGCGCTGGAGCACCTGCCAGAGGCACACCCGGAAAACGATCCGATGCTGGTGGTGGAGGAAGAAACGCAGGATTAGACGATGGGTGTACGGTGCATTCTGATGCGATAGGGGAGGTATCATGCTCTACGAAGTGGTTCGTATTCTGGTAATCACGCTCTGCTGTGTTGCGGCGGGGTTGAGCGCCATGAACGTGCTGCAGGCGCAGCGCTACCAGATTCCGATATTGCGGCGGGATTTGCGCCGCTACGCGGATCATTTTTTGCGGCCGAATGTGATTGTTGCAGCCGCGGCAGCGTTGCTGAACTGGTATTTGCCGGTATTGCTGGCCATGGCCATTCAGAAGGAAGCGCAGCGGGTGAATCTGTGCGCGTGGCTCGTGCTGGCAATGTTTGCCGGGGCTACGGCGCTGGTTTGGCTCAGTAAGCGGCGCATGCAGCAGAAGAAGCCGCTGGCGTTTACGCGGCGGCTGTGCCGTCTGGTCATCATGACGGCGCTGCTGGCGCTGCTGATTGCGCTGGCACTGGATATGCTGAACCTTTCGCCTTATCTGGTATTCGCTGGCGCAGATTATCTGGTGCTGCTAGCCGCAGTCATTATGCGGCCGGTGGAAGAGCGCATAAATAAGAAATACTACAACCAGGCGCGCAAAAAACTGGCCGCGCGCAAGGATCTGATTCGAATCGGCGTAACTGGCAGCTTTGGTAAGACGCAAGTGAAGCTGATGCTACGCACGTTGCTTGCGGAAAAGTACCGAGTACTTTCCACGCCGCCCAGCTTTTCTACGGCCATGGGTATTTCCCGTGTCGTAAATGACCAGTTGGATGCGCGGCATCAGGTGTTGATTGCCGAGATGGGTGCGCAGCACCGCGGCGAAATTAAGGAAATGGCGAGGCTGGTGCGCCCGCAATACGGCGTGCTGACCTGTGTGGGCGACGCGCATCTGGACAGTTTTGGCTCGATAGAAGCCGCTGCACAGACCAAATACGAGCTGATTCAGGCGCTTCCTTCGAACGGCAAGGCCTTTTTCGGCTCTGACCGTAGCTATGGCGACCGTCTGTTTGCGCTTTGCGAGGCGGAAAAGTATCGCGCAGGTGTGGGCGGCGCAGATTCGGGCTTTTACATGCGCGCGGAACACATTGAAACCGGCGTACATGGCACGCGCTTTGAATTGAGCTGTGCCGACGGCGGCCATGTTTGGACGAGTACGAAGCTGCTGGGCAGTTTTAGCGTGAAGAACATTGCGTTGAGCGCAGCAGTTGCGCGGCAGCTCGGGCTGAGCATGGAAGAAATTGCGAGGGGCGTTGAAAAGCTGAAACCCACGCGCCATCGTCTACAACTGAGGCCTGGCACGATCAACGTAATCGATAACTCACTCAATACGCTGCCTGAAGGCGCGGCCGAGGCGCTTCAGGTGCTCAAGGAATTTCCGGGCCGCCGCGTGCTGGTAACGGCGGGGCTGACAGAGCTCGAGACCAACGCCGATGATAAGAATTACGCCTTTGGACTGCAGATTGCCGGCTGTGCGGACTATGTGGTGCTGATTGGCCCTGAGGAAACGCGCAGCGTGATGCGCGGATTGATGAGTACGGGCTATCCCAAGTCGTCCGTGCGCATGGTGTCCGAGCTGTCGGACGCGGCGGCGCTGGTACAGGAGATTGCAGGCGAGGGCGACAGCGTGCTCTATGAAGGCGTGTATCCCGAAGAAGACGATTCAGAAGCGTAAAGATGGAATAAAAAACGCCGAACGCGGCTGAACTGGAGGAATGTGGAATGAAAAGAGCGCTGTGTACGCTGATGATCATGTTGCTTTGCCAGATGGCTGGAATTGGCGAAGCCGCGCGTGCAGAAACTGAGGCTGTGCCGCAGGACGGCGGAGTGGAAATCGTTCCTGCGCAGCTGACGACCGAAGCGCCCGATGCGCAGAGCGGCGTACTGCTTGGCTTTGAAGATGGCTTTGCGTTGGAGCTGCCTGCAGGATGGAAGCGCTATGTGCCGGATGCGGAGATGCGTGAAAACGACATTTCCTATTGCCTAAGCGATGCGGGGGGCACGCGTTGGCTATATATACAGAAGTGGGAGAGCGACTGCCCGGATATAGAGGCGCTCAATCGGCAGATTGCCGAGGAGGCGCAGCCGCGCACATCGGGCGTATACAATTATAACGGCGTAGACTTTGTGGTGTACGATCTCGATGCGGGCGACGTCAGCTGCTGTGCGACGCTGTTGAACGGCGAGGCGTTGAATTTTGCGTTTACACCGCAGTCGGATCGCGATTATATGCTGATGGCCATTAAAATTATCGGCAGCTTTTCGATTATCAGCGACACTGCTTCAGATTGACGATGTGCGGGGCGCAGCTCGTTCTCAGAGCTGCGCCCCGCGCGTTGTCTATTTCCTGCACTTCATATAGTCGCTGCGCAGTATGGAATACAGCTCGACGTCTACGAAGCGTCCCTTGTTCATCAGTCGTTGGCGCAACGTGCCCTCGCGCAGCATGCCGCACTTCTGCATGACTGCGCCCGAAGCGGGGTTTTCACTCTCGTGTTGGGCTTCGATTCGGTTCAGATTCAGGCTGCGGAAGCCGAAATCGATCACGGCGCGCAGCGCTTCGGTCATCAAACCACGGTTCCACAGCCCACGGGCCAGCGAATAGCCGACTTCAGCAGCAGCGTTGTCGCGCTGAATCCACATGAAGCCGATGGTGCCGACGATGCGGCCGGTTGCTTTCAGCTCAATGCCCCAGCTGGCGGGTTCACCCAGTCGGTATTTGCGCAGCATAAAGCGCAGGTAACTGCGCGCTTCGGCCAGACTGGTCTGTGCGTCCCAGAGCACATATTTCGCCACCAGTGGATCGCGGCTGTAATCGAAAATATCCGCGGCGTCGCGCATGCACAGCTTGCGCAGGCGAAGCCGCTCGGTTTCTAGAGACGGCATGTAGCCGCTGTACGCTTCCATAGTCGCATCAGAGCAGGTCGCGCACCATCAGCAGCGCGATCAGCGTCTTTACATCCTGAATTTCGCCGCGCTGGGCCATGGCTACGGCCTCTGCAAGGGGCATGCGCACTAGGTTCAGAAATTCATCGTCGTCCGGATGCGCTTCTCCGCGCTTTAGTTCGCGAGCCAGATACAGCGATATGCGCTCGTTCGAAAAACCTGGCGTGGTGAAAATGTCCGTCAGATGTTTCCAGCTTTCGGCCTCCAGACCGGTCTCCTCCTTCAATTCACGCTTGGCGGCCAGCAGTCGATCTTCGCCCACGTGATCCAGCTTGCCCGCCGGAATTTCGAGCAGCACTTGTTCGATGGGCGCGCGGAACTGGCGTACCAGATAGACCATGCCCTCGTCGTCCACCGGCAATACGGCGGAAGCGCCCACATGCAGCGCTACCTCGCGCTTGGCAAGCTTGCCGTTGGGCAATTCGTTGGTGAAGTGGTCGATGTGCAGTATGATACCGTCGAACACGCGCTCCCGGGAAACATTTTTTTCCATGATAGAAAGATCGTCGAAATTGTTCATATAAAAGCGCCTCCTGCGCAAAATGATTGATATTAGCCCTTCGGGCTCAGTCTGTCGAAAAAAACAGGAGAGCTCAAGAGGGTGGTCGTGGCGGGGGAGCTTGCTTCCCCGTCCACAGGCTTGTCAAAACCTTTTTTAACAAGCCGAGCCCTTCGGGCTCTTAGAAATTCGACCGCGATGGCCGTGATTCCTGCCGCGGCGGATGATTTTTCTGGACAAAGTGACAATTCTTTAAACTGGCTCTAGCCAAACCGCGGAAAATGATGTATAATAAACATGGAATTCCTATGAATTTTAATTCTGAAGGGAGTTGAACGGATTGATACAGATTATTTTGGGCGACAAGGGAAGCGGAAAAACCAAGCGTCTGATTGATCTTGTAAACGAATCATTGAAGCAGGAACACGGCGATATTATTTTTATTGATGACGATAA
Organism: uncultured Clostridia bacterium; assembly: GCA_934645275.1. Next base: position 461 of record CAKUDW010000081.1, on the reverse strand, counting down.
AAGATATATGTACGATCTGCGCCATGAGATCCGCTTTGTGGACGCCAGCGAATATCCGGTGGGCCATAAGTGTACGACCAATGAAATGCTCGGTTTCATGTGCGGCATGCTTTCGGCGAATTTTGACATTTCCCTGATTGCGATGGATGCCTTTGTGAAGCTCGTGCGCACGCCGTTGGACGATCCGGAAATGCAGGCGTTCTTTGAAAAGCTGGAGGCGCTTTCGCAGGCGCATCACTGCAATTTCCTGATCTCCGTGAGCGCGCCCATTGAGTCGGTGCCGGAGTTTATTCACAAGTATGTAATCTGATTGATCTGGCTGGTCGTGTGCGCCGCCCGCGCGTTTTCTGTGCGGGCGGCGCAGTTTGTAGAGCGGAGGAACACGCGGATGTCAAAATGGATTCGAGGACTGCTGGCTGCGGCGCTGGGCGCGCTGCTGCTTGTGCGGGGTTGGATGTTGA
>CAKUDW010000080.1 GCA_934645275.1 uncultured Clostridia bacterium | reverse complement strand
TCGCTATATCGCGAACTTCCGTTTTGCGCGGTCCTGTCAGAAAACACGCCTTCATTTTTTATATCCTCCTTCATAAAGTCAGTCAGCCCTTCAGGCTCCCCTGAGTCAGTCCCTCAATGAACGTTCGCTGGAGGCAGAGGTACAGCACGATGATCGGAGAAAGGCTGATCAATCCCGCCGTATACGTCTTCGCCACATCGTTGCTGTGCTCCGAAGCGAACTTGTAAAAGCGCGTGGAAACCGTTCTGAGCGAGTCTCGCGAAATAAACGTATTTGCCCACGTGAATTCATTCCAGGACCATACGAATACGATCAGCGCCACCGTCGTCAGTATCGGCAGACACAGCGGCATGGTGATGTGCCACAATACGCCCAGCTCACTGCACCCGTCTATTTTTCCAGCCTCCTCCAGCGCCCTTGGAATTCCAATCAAAAATGTGCGCACCAGCAGAATGCTGAAAGACAGATAGGATGTGGAATAAATGATAATCAGGCTCCAGTGGGTATTTACAAGACCGATCGTCGAAAATCGATAGTACAGCGGAACGATGTACAGGAAAGCCGGAAAGGACATTCCGAACATGAAATAGCCGATAAAGAAACTCTTTCCCGGAATATCCAGGCGCGACAGTCCGTAGGCCGCGAGGCTGGCGAACAGCAAAACGATCGCTATGACGCAAATTCCCACGAAAAACGAATTTCGAAACGCAACCGCATATCCGCCCTTCACCCAGGTGTCTGCATAATTCTGCAAAGTCGGGTGAGCCGTGATTCCGATCGGCATCTGCTTGATCTCCACGTCCGTTCGCATGGAATTGATGAAGAGAATCACCAGCGGAAACAGCTGAAATGCCGCCACAATGAACAAAAACACATAGACCAATGCGTTCATTGGCTTGCTTCTCTTATGCACGATGCTCACACAATCTCCTCCACCCTTTTCCGCATGAATTGATTGACAAAGAATATTCCCAGTACGATGGCGCTCTGCAGGATGCAAATCGCGTTAGCATATCCCGCACGATAATTGACGAACGCGTTCTTGTATATCCAGGTAGACAACAGCTCCGTCGACTGTGCGGGGCCGCCCATGGTCATCACCCATACATAGTCGAAGGACGTTACGGACCACATCAGAGACATTCCGATGACGAAGACGATGGTGGGCGCAATTCCCGGAACGGTAACATGGGTGAACATCTGCCAGCGATCGCATCCGTCCACTGTCGCCGCTTCATACAGGCTCGGATCGATTTGCTGCAGCGCCGCAATCATCAGAATCATCACAAAGCCCCACCAGCTCCAGAAGCTGACGAAGGCCACGGAGTACAGCGCGATTTTCGTATCCCCCAGCCAGAGAACATCCGCAAGGTTGGACAGGCCCATCATACCAAAAACCTTCGGCAGTCCGAAATAGGGATTCATGAGGCTCGTCCATATCTTGCCTGCGATGGACGCCGAAAGCACATAGGGCAAAAAGTAAACCGTTCGCAGCCCCATCTGCAGGCCGGATTTCTTGACTCCGCTGATTAAAATCGCCACAAACAGTCCCGTGATAATTGGAATCGTGATAAAAATCGCGATCCATATGCAGTTGTTCTTCAGCGCAAGCCGCAGCGCACCGTCCTCGAACAGCATCTCCCGAAAATTTCCAAGGCCGATGTACGTTCCCTCGCCGATTCCGTTCCAGTCATAAAACGAATACACCAGAGTTTCAAAGGAAGGAATCACAACCACAATAAAATGATATACGAACGCAGGCAGGACAAAGAGCAGATGGAGCCATCCGCGCCGCCGCTTCTGCTTGTCCCGGTTTTTGCTCTGGGCAATATTCATTTGCATGAACGCCTTCTACCTCCTCACCACAAAACGTTTGAAAAGTGTCTCCCTGAAGGCCTTTCAGGGAGACACCGCTTCAAACGACGGTTAAACCGCGGGCACCAGCCCGGCTTCCAGTTCCTTCACAAACAATTCGTTGGATTGTTCGAGGTATTCTTCCGTCGTCATCTCTCCCAGATAGACCTTTTCGATGTTGTCCATCATGAACAGACGGGTTTCCGCGGGCCAGTAAGACCACATGACATGGCCGCACTGCTCGATGTTCTCCATGCAGTCATCCAGCATATCCAGAACATCGACGTACACGCTGTCCATATCCTCCGGATAGAGGGAAGGATCCGACTCCACAGGAAGCGGCTGCGCGCCTTCTGCGACGGCCAGCGCCTGATTCTCCGCGTTCTCGGTAAACATGAACTTCAGGAAGGCGAAGCACTCGTCGGGATACTTCGTATCGGCGTTGATCGCCACGCATCCACCGGCGCCAATCGGAACCGCCGCGGTCACTTCGTCGTTCATGGCCGGAAACGCAACCGCCGAATAGGAGAAGGGGACGTTGCGGCTAAAGTCCGAAATCGCCCAGGTGCCGGTCATTCTCGTGGCCGCCATGCCGGAATACCACAGCGCGGACGCGTCGTTGTCCGAGATCGCATGGCTCTTCTTATCCGAGATCCAGCCCTTCTGCCACATATCCTTGAGGCAGTTGATGGAATCGACGAAGATCTGATCGGTCCAGGGGATTTCGCCCTTCAGCGCCTTCACAACATTGTCGCGTCCCGCATAGCAGGCAAAGGCGATGGACACAAACTGTTCGTTGATTGCGGTAAAGTCCGAGGTGCCAAACGCCATGGGAATAATGCCCTCGTTCATGGCCGCCTCGCAGAACGCCTGCATCTCTTCCCAGTTCGTCGGAACGGTCCAGCCCTTCTCGGCAAACATATCGTTGTTGATCCAAAGCATCAGCGCCTCGTAGGAGTTCGGCAGAGAATAGATCTTTCCATTCACGCGGCAGGAGTCCAGCGCCCATGTAAACATCTGCTTGTCCATTCCGCATTCTTCCACATAGGATGTGAGGTCCAGAATCTTATTCGCGGATACGAATTCCGCGGTAATCGTCGGGCCGCCCATATTGCAGATGTCCGGGCCGCCCTTTGCGGAGAGCTGCACTTTCAGAACCTGCTCGTAGTCGGCGGTGGGGGAAAGCTCAATGTGAATGTTCGGATACTTCTCTTCAAAGGGCTCGATGATGTACTTCATCGTGCGCTCCACTTCGACGTCGTCCATCTGTTCGGTAAACCACACCAGATTGATTTTTTCTTCGTCTGCAAGCGCGGTCAATCCGCCGAAGGTCAGCATTGCTGCCGCTATCACAAGAATCAGACACAGGGTTTTCTTCACGATTTCCACACTCCTTCTTATTTTGGGCAATTATCGCGTGCACGCATTACATTTATATTATAATATTATATACAGGTATCGCACAATGGGAGAAACATCAGAATTGGTTTGTTATCTTCGGGAAATCCGCGAGAAATCCGCCGCTTCTGCGCGGCGGATTTTAAATTTGTATTTACATCACTTCCTTGATGGAGTATAATAAATTGGGGCGAATCATCAAAAGGCGGGAGAGAGTTTATGGAAACGGAAAATTCTCGGTGTGCGAAGGACAAAAGAAGCATTCCCATGCGGAGAGTTGTCATTCGCAGCTTCTCCATTTTCAGCGTACTCTCCTTTACTCTGCTGGCAACGGTCAGCATCTGGCTCGTCAACATGGTTGCAAGAGAATCTCTGGAGATGAACGCGCGGCAGGACTACAATGTCGCCCGTCAGGAAATAGAATCCTGTCTCGCTGAGACGGCCGCCATTGTCGACAGCATTGTCCGCAGCGATCAAATCATCGAGTTTGCCAACTGGATGAATGCCAATTCAGACAGACAGGCCTCCGATTTTCCCAAGTGCGCCGCGCTGAAGCGCAGCATCGACAATGTGTTCCAGTATAATTCATGGATATACGCCGTCGGCATCTATGCGCTGGACAGTCAGCGCTGCTATTATTCCGGCAGGCTGAGCATGCGCAGCATATACGACGGCATGGATCTTGAACCGGATTTCGAAGCGCTGGCGAGCAAGGGCGCCAGATGGAGCAATCTGATGAACCTTCAGTACACGAATAAAGACGTCTTCCTGCTGCAAAGAATCATGATCGACCCGGATCGGATTCAGGTGGTGGGCGCCCTTACGGTCATTGTCGAATGCAGAAACCTTCGTCTCGCCATGAAGGGTATCGAGAGTATGCTGGGCAACAGCATCATTCTCCGCTGCGGAGACAGACTGATTGCATGGGACAAAAATTACAATGGGAAGTCGATTGCGGAAGCCAAACTGACTTCTCTGGAAGACGAAGCCAGCCGCTTTTCGATGTTGGGCCGACGAGGGGAAAGTGTAATATCCGGAAATCTGAGCAATGGCTGGCAGCTGATCAGCATCAGCGACGGCGCATACGTCTCCGAGCAGGCGGACAATACCGCCTTGATTCTCTGGGGCATCTGCCTCGCCGCACTGTTTCTCAGCATTTTTCTGTCGCGGCTGCTGTCCCGTCAGATCGCCCAGCCCATCATCGAGCTTGCCGACCGCGTGCACAGAATCAATATCGACAGCAACCGGCTGAAGGTGAAGAACGACCATCGTTTTTCAGAGACGGAAACCCTCAGCCGGAGCATTAACGAGATGCTTGACCGCATCAACGAGCTGTTGCTCAAGGTTTACGAGCAGCGAATTCGCGAGCGGGACACGCGCATCGAAATGCTTCAGGCTCAGATCAACCCGCATTTTCTGTACAATGTTCTGGATTCGATCCATGCCCGGCTGTTTTTGAAGGGAGACGAGACGACGGGCACCATGGTCGTCGCTCTGGCGGACATCATGCGGTATTCTCTGAGCAATGCCAGCCAAAAGCAGCAGCTCTCGGAGGAACTCAAATACGTGTACCGCTACCTTTACCTGCAAAGCCAGCGAATCGGCAGCAAGCTCAAATACGAAATCGAAATCGGAGCGGAAGAAGAGAAGGTATGCGTGCCCAAATTAGTCATCCAGCCCTTTGTAGAAAACGCCATCCAGCATGGGTTTTCGGACGTCATGCCCTTTTTTCTCATAAAGATTTCCGCAACAATCACCGGCGGCAGGCTTTATATCCGCATTGACGACAACGGAAAGGGCTTCGACGAATCCCTGATTCACGATTTGCTGCGCAATGAATCCGTTCTGGAAAACGAATCCGGTCATATGCACATCGGCATTCGAAATGTCTACAACCGCATTCTTCTCACCTACGGAGAGAACAATTGTTCGGTGACCATCCACAGCCGGATCGGCAAAGGCACGTCGGTGGCGCTGGACTTGCCGATCGATTAGGAGGAACGTGAAATGCTGAAAGTATTTCTGGCAGAGGACGAGACGGTAAGCCGCAAGGCGATAAAGAAAATGATCCAGGAGATGGAAGACACCGAGGTCATCGGCGAAGCGGAAAACGGAGTTTCCGCCATCGAACAGTTGGAAAAACTTGTCCCCGACGTGGTGATCCTGGATATCAATATGCCCGAGATGGACGGCCTGACGCTGGCAGAGTGGATTCGCGGACACTATCCGCAGGTGTTTCTCCTTTTTCTCACCGGATACAGCAGCTTCGCTTACGCCCATAAGGCTATTAAGCTGGAGGCACTGGATTATATTCTAAAGCCAACGCGGCAGGAGGAACTCAGAAGCGCCCTGAACCGCGCGCGAATTCTCGTTTTCGGAGAATCCCTCGCGAACCGGGAACGGCTGTTTTCCTGTGCCGATGGCAGAATTGTCGTGAACCAGCGCGTCGCGGAGTTGTATGGATATCGTCTGCCGAAAGAGCTCACGTGCCGCAGCGTGGTACTCCGGGCCATAGAGCACATCAACGACAATTATTCCTGCGATCTGACGCTGAAGCACATGGGCGATTTTCTGTTTATCAGCCAGTCCTATTTCAGCGAAATCATGAAGCAGGAGACAGGGGTGACCTTCAGCGAATATCTTACCATTACGAGGATCGAAGCGGCGAAAGCCCTGCTGCTGAACGACCGCAACATGAAAATCTACGCCGTCGCCCGAAAGGTCGGCTACGTCGATTCCAAATACTTCAGTCAGATCTTTCGGCGTTACACGGGCGTAACCCCGAATCAGTTTCGCGGGGACTGATGCTCCGGCCGAAAAGGAAGGCGATGCCGCGCAGGCGGGGCGGCCGGATTCCCGCGCTTTTGCCGCACGGCACCTGGCGGGGGAGCTTGCTCCCTCGCCACTACCATATCTTGATAAAGTGAGTAGCCTATTTTGCCTTAAGCTTGCTTGCACCAACTAGCAGGGCTTGGATTGGTGTTTCCTTTTTGCTGTCTGCACGGCGTGTTTGCACTGCTTTTCTTCAAAATTGTATTGCATCACCGCTTGACTTTATACCATTGGACTTTGTTGCACTCTCTATCTTTAAATGGTTGATTTTTATATGATTTGCATAATAAACCCATCCAAAATAGCGTTTTTGGATGGGTTTTGTGGTACTGCTCGGAAAATGATACCAATTCCGACTGTCGTTTTCCCCTAGAACCTTTCGTTTTGCAGCAGATGCATTGGGGACAACTTCAAAATCGGCAGGTGCAATGAAGGGCTTTCGATTGACCCTCCGCGGAATGGATATCAGAGGCGTTCAGGTAGCCGGCAGCCTAAATGTCGGCTTTAAGGCTGAGGCTTGAATTATGCTTTGTTACCCATGAATTCCAGAATCTGGCTGGAAATTCCTTCTGCATCAAGGCCATAGGCATGCAACATTTCCTCGGAATCAATCGACGAACAGCCGAACAGGTCACGCACGCCGATTCGCGCCATAGGAATGGGATATTCCGTGCACAGCACTTCGCTCACGGCATCGCCCAGACCGCCGTAAATCGAATGTTCTTCCACGGTGACTGCGCGACCGCATTGCTTTGCATACGCCAATATGCGGGCACGGTCGATAGGCTTGATGGAATAGAGATCGATTACCGCAGCGTCGATGCCGTTTTTCTTTAGTATTTCAGCCGCTTCCAGCGAACGGCTGACCATAACGCCGAGCGTAAAGATCACCAGATCGCTGCCCTCGCGCATTACATGGGAACCGCCGAGTTCAAACGGTCGATCCGCCGAAAACACGGGCGTTGGCATACGCGAAATACGCAGATAAACGGGACCTTCCGTGTCCGCCGCCAGTTGAAGCGCCTTTTGGGTCTGCTCCGCATCGCAGGGGCAGAGGACGCGCAGGTTCGGCAGCACGCGTGCCAGCGCCAGGTCCTCAATCGCCTGATGGCTTCCGCCGTCCGCGCCCGCCGTAAGTCCGGCATGCGTCATGCACAGCTTTACATTGCACTTTCCGTATGCCACCGTATTTCGCACCTGATCGAACGCGCGGCCGAGACCGAACACGGCAAAGCTGCTCACAAAGGGGATATAGCCCATATCCGCCATGCCCGCCGCCGTGCAGATCATATTTGCCTCGGAAATACCCGCATCAAAAAAGCGATTCGGATAAGCGTTTTTAAAATAAATGGTCTTGGTTGCCATTGCGACATCCGCATCAAACACAACGATCTTATCGTTTCTTCCGCCAAGCTCCGCGAGTGCTTTACCATAGGCCTCCCTGGTGGGAATTCTGTCCGCCATGCTCATTTCCCTCCTGTTCTATTCACTCAGTGTATTGGATTTCCTTCAGCGCTTCTTCCAGCTGATCGTGGTTCGGCGCCGTTCCGTGCCACTTGCAGGTGTTCTCCATAAAGGAAACGCCCTTGCCCTTCACCGTATGCGCAACGATAGCCTTCGGCATGCCGTTGTGCGGCGCATCCAGCGCAGGCAGAATCTGCGCAAAATCGTGGCCGTCATCCAGTTCGATCGTTTCAAAATTGAAAGCGCGCATTTTATCGGCAATGCTGCTCATGGAGATAACCTCATCATTCGTACCATCCAGCTGAATGCCGTTATTATCCACCAACATCGTCAGATTATCCAGTTTATGGTGCGCTGCGAAGAGCAGTGCTTCCCATATCTGCCCCTCCTGCATTTCGCCGTCGCCCACCATTGCGTATACCTGCAAAGCATCGCCACGCTGCTTCGCGCCGAGCGCCATGCCTACGGCGACCGATAGCCCCTGGCCCAGCGAACCTGCACAGGCATCCACGCCGGGCGTTTTTTTACGATCGGGCTGCCCCTGAAGACGCGAACCAAAGC
>CAKUDW010000079.1 GCA_934645275.1 uncultured Clostridia bacterium | reverse complement strand
CCCTTTGAATAGGCGGCGGCAAGCGAGGCCGCAAAGCGCAGCGTGTCCTCGTCCGGCGCTTCGCCCACGATGATGACGTGCGAGCCGGGCATATCCTTGGCGTGAAGCCAGATTTCGTCTGGCGCGGCCGAAGCGGTCAGTTTGTCATTTTGCAGGTTGTTGCGTCCCACCAGTATTGTGCGTCCCGAGGGCGAGGTGAACTTCATTGGCTGACTTGGCGGCAGTTGCTTGAGCTGGCGGCGGTTTGTGGTCTTTTTCAGATAGCCCAATCTTTCCAGCTCCTCGCGCAGTTCCATCAGTTCGCTCTCGCCGGCGCATTTGCCCAGGTTGTCCATTTGACCTTCCAGATAGTTCAATTCTTCACTGGTCTTTTCAATTTGCTCGGCGGCCAGCGTGCGCGCGTTGCGCGCCTTCTGGTAGAGCTTGAAATAGCGCTGGGCATTCTGGGCTGGGCTGAGCTTTACGTCCAGTGGGATCTCCACTTCCTTCATTTCGGGGTCATAGTAGTTGGGCAGGGTCACGCTTTTGGCACCCTTTGCCGCCAGATGCAGGTTCGCCGTCAACAGCTCGCCGTTGATGCGGTATTCATCCATGCGCTGCGCGCCCAGCAGTGCATCGCGTTGAAGCGCCAGCTTGCGTTCGCAGCGTTCGATGTTCGTTTTCAGTGTGCGGTGGATGGCTGCGCTCTTCTGTGAAATGCGCTCGGCGCGATCGCGCGACTGATAAAACGCATCCATTGCTGCGGAAATGCTTGGGAAGGACTCGGATGCGAGGTGTGCGCGGCTTCGATAGGGAAATGCTACTGCGTCCACAGGCCGTCCGTCTGCGCCAGTGAGCACGGCGGGCGCGATCTCCGAGGGAATGCCTTGCAGCGACCGCGCAATGGAGGTGCACGCGGCGCTCAGGTCGCATTCTTCGATGTGCGCGTCCTCATTGCCACAGGCACGAAACGCGAGCTCGCGCGCCGTCTGTGCGGACATGCCACTGATGTTCGCGCTGATGAGTTTGTTAAGCGCGCCGCCCTGGCCGCGCAGCCGCGCCTCGAGCGCATCCGCCTGCACCCGATCCCAGGGGAGTTTGCCGTGGGCGGGAGGACGTTCGTAGCGCAAGCCTGGCAGCACCTCGCGTACGGAGGAGATCAGTTCGCTGACGCGACGCGCGCTGTCGATGATGCGGCCGTTGCCGTCCACGAAGATCAGGTTGGAATGTTTGCCCATGAATTCGCATACCAGCCGCTTCTGCGCGCGCTCACCCAGCTCGTCCAGATGTTCAAATTCGACTTCCAGGATGCGGTCGCTTTCAATTTGACGAATGGCTGTGACGCGCGCGCCGCTCAGATGCTTGCGCAGTAACATGCACAGGTTAAACGGTTCCAGCGGGCCGCCCTTTTTCAATTTTGTCAGGTGCGCCCGGGCGCAGCCCGCACTGGCCGAGAGCAGCAGTAAGTGGTTCGCTCCGCCGCTGCGTATGGTTAATATTAGTTCGTCGCGCTCGGGCTGAACGATGCGATCGACGCGTCCGCCCGATAGCGTCTGGTTCAGTTCGCGGGCGATCAGGCCCAAAGTCAGTCCATCCATCGGCATGAAGTGTGCTTCCTCCGAAAATCCATAATTATGTTTCCATTATACAGCGCTTTGAACGATTGCGCAACCGCGCGCAATGTGATAAAATATAATCTGGTATCGCATAGACCCTCTTGCGCCGGAATAGACTGAAATGAACAGCACGTCGCAAGGAGGGCTTTACATGAAAGCAAACGATAACCAGAGGGGTCTTTATCTGCTGGCGTTGGGGCTGCTGGTGGCCGCAGTGGCGCTGGCAGGCGGCTGGTCGATCTGGGGCGGAACGGATGCGGCATCAAACGTCGCAGTCGCGCCCTCCCCGGCGGCGACCCGGCAGGCGCAGGTTGAGGTTGAAACCGGTGCGGTCATTGAGCCGCAGACTACGCCGGAGGCGGATGCACAAAAGGTGTCCACCGTCGTATACTATCAGGATAACTACGGCTATCTTGTGCCGGTGATGTGCAGCATGAACTATGAGGATGGCATCGCCAAGGCGACGCTGAAGCGGATGGTGCAGTCGCCGGAGAACGACATGTCCGCGGCACGGCTGGGGCTTCGGTGTGTGCTGCCGGAGAATACGAGCATCGATCTGGATATCTCGGGCGGCACGGCGCGCATTGATCTGGGCAAGGAAGTGCTGAACATGGCGGACGCCGCCGCGGAGAGCAACATGATTTCTGCCATCGTGCAGACGCTCACCGAATTCGACAGCGTGAAAAAGGTTGAATTTCTGGTGGGCGGGCAGAAATTGGAAAAGCTGACGCACGGCACGGACATTTCAAAGCCGTTTGAGCGGGGCGATATCAATCTTGAAACGGCGGTTCCCGGCGCAGACGGTACGGACATGGCGGCAGTCAGGCTGTATTTCCCCTGCGAGAGCGGCAACGTGGTGGTGCCGGTAACGCGCATGGTGGCTTCACGTGCGGATGTGAATACCGCCATGGTGGAACTGGCGAAGGGCCCCAGCGGCGCGAGCCCGCTGGAACGCGCGCTGCCTGCGGGCTGCGGCCTGATCGACGTCAAGCTGGAAAACGGCGTGGCCAAGCTGAACTTCACGAAAGAATTCAGGCAGCTGGTAGAGAACAGCGACGGCGGGCGCATGGCGCTGAAGGCGCTGGTGCTCACCTGCACGCAGTTTGACGGCGTGGACGGCGTGGAGATCTATGTGGAGGGCGAAAAGTACGATGCAGGCGAGGGCGCGCTGAGCGTGCCGAGCTTTGCAAACGTCGCCTCGCAGATTGAATCGGACTATATACAGGCGCAATCGGAAATGATATTCGATTTCGAATAAGCATGCGGAGGAATTACAAATGGAAGAGATGAGAAGCCGGGACGAGCTGCGCATTGTGCGCATCATTCCGGACTATACGGAAATGGCGGCGGGTTCGGCGCTGATTTGCTGCGGCCGAACCCGCGTGCTCTGCACCGCGTCCGTTCAGGATGGGGTGCCGCCGTTTTTGAAGGGCAAGGGCAGCGGCTGGCTCACCGCGGAATATGCGATGTTGCCGGGCGCAACGCCGCAGCGCAAGGCGCGCGACGGCGTGAAGAAGGATGGGCGCAGCGTGGAAATCCAGCGGTTGATCGGCCGATCGCTGCGGGCTGCCTGCGATATGACGCGCCTGGGCGAGCGCACCGTGTACATCGACTGCGATGTGCTTCAGGCCGACGGCGGCACGCGCACCGCATCCATCACCGGCGGCTTCGTAGCGCTTTGTCTGGCGGTGTCGAAGCTGCTCGAATCGGGCGCAATTCAGGATTCGCCCATTGTGCGTCAGGTGGCGGCGATTTCTGCCGGCGTGATAGATGGCGAATGCACGCTCGATCTCGAATACGCGCAGGACAGCCGCGCGCAGGTGGACATGAATATCGTGATGACGCGCGATGCAAACGGCGAGATGGGCTATGTGGAGATTCAGGGTACGGGCGAACATAAGAGCTATTCCCGCGCCGAACTTGACGAGCTGCTGGCGCTGGGCGAAAAGGGCGTGAACGCGCTGATGCGTGCGCAGAGCGCCGCGTTGGGCGAGCGCGCGGATGTGATTTTCAAAAAGCCGAAGCTGGTGCTGGCCAGCAACAATTTTGGCAAGCTGCGGGAGCTGCGCGCCATGCTGGGCGACCGCTTCGACGTGTGCTCCATGCGCGAAATGGGCGTGGAAACGGACGTGGAGGAGACGGGCGAAACCTTTGAGGAAAACGCGCTGATTAAGGCGCGCGCGCTGATGCAGCTGACCGGCTGTGCCACCCTGGCCGACGATTCCGGTCTGTGCGTGGATGCGCTGGACGGTCGCCCCGGCGTGTATTCCGCGCGCTTCTGCGGCGTACATGGCGACGACGAGGCGAACAATGATCTGCTGTTGAAGGAAATGGATGCCGTGCCGGATGATCGGCGCAATGCGCACTACGGCTGTGCACTGGCGTTGTGCCGCCCGGGCCATGCGGATATGACGGTGTATGGCCGTTGCGACGGACATATTCTGCGCGCGCGCGACGGCGAGGGCGGTTTCGGCTATGATCCGCTTTTCTGGTCGGACGATTTGCAGATGAGCTTCGGACAGGCGGACGCAGAATCCAAGAACCGTATTTCGCATCGAGCGCGTGCGATAGAGGCGCTGATTCGGGCGCTGGCGGCCGGGGCGTGACGCGCATACTGGTCCTATCGGATTCGCATGGCGGCAGGTATCATCTGGAAAAACTGCCTGAATTCTGTTGCGCGGAGAAGATTGAGCGCGTGTTTCATCTGGGCGATATTGTTGAGGACGCGCGATGGTTGGAAAAGCAGCTGAGTATTCCGGTGAGCTTTGTGGCGGGAAACTGCGATTGGAGCGCGCACTGCGATCGAGAACTGCGCCTGAACATTGAAGGCAAGCGCCTGCTGCTGGTGCATGGAGATCGCTTCGGCGTGAAATACGGCTATGATCGTCTTTCCTATTACGCCGAGGAAAACATGATGGATGCAGCGCTCTTTGGGCATACGCACCGTTCGTTTGCCGCGTATGTGGGGCGCGCGCTGCTGATCAATCCCGGCGCGCTGAAAAACGGGAGCCTGTGTGTGTTGGATATATCCGGTAAGGATATCGTGCCGCGCATACTGGACATAGACCAATGGACGCCTCCGCAAATGGGGGCAGAAGAGGAAGGAGATACAATATCATGATCAGACACATTGTTATGTTCAAAATCAAGGACGAGTACAAAGCTGAAATTCCGCAGCTGGTGAAAAATTTCTATGGCATGAAAGGCAAGATCGAGGGCATGACCGATCTGGAAGCGGGTGCGGATTTCCTGGGCAGCGAGCGTAGTTATGACGTGGCGCTGATCACTGAATTCGTGGATCGCGCCTCCTTTGACGCCTATCAGACACATCCGGTACACATGCCTGTGAAGAAGCGCATGCACGAAGTGCGCTCGGCCTCCGTGGCCTGCGATTATGAGTTCTGATCGCGAGCTGGCGGTAGCCATGCACAGAATTGCCTTCGTGCTGAAATTGACCGGCGAGCGCGAAGCGCAGATTGAGGCCGTGCGCGCAATGCGCGGCGAATTCGAAGCTGCCTGCGCGTGTGGTGGCGTTTCTAACTTTTCCATCTGGCATATACAGCAGTACCTGTTCGGCTATGGCGAAACGGAAAATGGCGATATGCGTGCGCTCGACGCGGTGCTGGGGCGTCTGCCCGAAGGCGTGGAGCTGGCGTGTGCGCCGGGGAGCATGCGGCTGATGTATCACAACATCGGCGTTGTGCGCGAGGATAAGCGCCTGATTCGTCATCGCGTGTTTTCCACGAGAATTAAGCCTGGCTGCGAGGATGAATACAAGCGCCGCCACGACGCGCTGGTGGAAGCGCGCGGCGATTCCGTGAGCGATGGCCCGGAGAGTGATTTTACCATCTGGTACGGTGACGGCCACATTTTCGGCTATTGCGAGTTGGTGCGCGCGCTGGCCGACGTAGAACCCACGCCCGAACAGAAGGCCGCAACGGTGGCCTGGGAAACGCGACAGCTGGAAATTATGGATTGGCTGACAGACGATGTGGATTGGCTGACAGGCGAAAAGCATCCAAAGGTCGAACGCGTACTGTGATCAGGTCATAATTTTGCAATAATTGGAATATAATTTTGTCTAAGTGCCTGGGATTTCAGGATTCCGGGCACTTTTTTGCATATTTTTTGCATGAAAAGCGTGGCTTGACACAGCTTTGCCCTTGACAATATTTTGTGTATATGCTATAAATATTACAGATTAATGACGATATATACAAAATTATTCATACAAGGGAGAATAAAATGAAACACACATTCAAAAGAATGCGCCTCGCCGCGCTGCTGCTTGCCGCTGTGCTGCTGCTTGCCGTGCTGCCGGAACTGGCTGTGGCTGAGGGCAGTTTTTCAGCGCTGGTAAAATCCAAGTACATGCTGGTTTATCCGGATCAGACGCTCAGCGCCGCCGTTGCCGCGCTGCCATGCAAGACGATTGTGACGGTGCAGGCCTATTCGGGCAACGTGGCTCAAATCAGCTACAAGGGCAAAACGGGTTATGCGCAGGTGGACGATATGCAGGCGGTATCCAGCGTGGCCAAATCTGCCACCACCAGCACAGGTACCTTCATCTTTAAAAAGCCCAATCTTACCAGCAGCTATACCAAGGTGGCCGCAGGTACGAGCCTGAACGTGCTGGCTGTGAACGGCAGCTGTGCCATGGTTGAAAAAAACGGCTATGTGGGCTATGCCTATGCGGGGCACCTGAGCTATGATGGCCTGATTTCCGAGCCGGTCATTGAAACGCCCGCAGGCAACGAGGAAGAGATGACCGAGGCGCGCCTTGAAGAGCTGCGTAAACAGCTTGAGGCAAAGAAGGAAACCATCGCAGAGGAAACAAAGGAAATGACGCTGGCGCAGATGCTTGAGTCGGGCAACTATTCAAACGAGCAGCTGGTTTTCATTTTCGCGATGAAGGTGCTGGGCTACAACGCCGCGGCGGCTTCAGGTCTGGTAGCGAATATCAAGTATGAATCCGGTTTCAAGGCCACGACGGACGGCGATGGTGGTACGAGCTACGGCATCTGCCAGTGGCACGCTGCGCGCAAGACACGGTTGATTAACTATTGCAGCGAGCATAATATGGATTACACCACGCTTGCGGGTCAGCTCTACTACTTGCAGTATGAACTTGAAAAGTTTTATCCCGCGGTGCACCGCTACATGAAGAATGTGGACAACAGCCCTGAAGGCGCCTACGATGCCGCTTATTATTTCTGCTACAATTTTGAAGCGCCTGCCGCGCGAACTTCACAGAGCACTGCGCGCGGCAATTATGCCCAGAACACGGCATATCCGAAATACGCGCAGACCGCAGCTGCGTAAGCGATAACCGTTTTGTTAAAAACTGCATCCGCGCTTGCGCGTACACTTGGAAGATGATATAATTGTGGCAAACAGGCGATGAAGAAGAGAGTAACCGGTATCATGGAAACGGGTAAAGAGAGCGGCGCCGCGGGCTGAAAGCGCTGCCGGGCGTTCCATCGGCGAAGTTCACTTTGGAGCCTTCGCGCTGAAGTAGCAGTAGGTGCGGACGGGTTCATCTCCGTTATTCGGATGAAGAGGTTCTGCGCGTGCGCAGAGCGAATACGGGTGGTACAGCGGAGCTATGCTTCGCCCCAGATTTTGGGGCGAAGCTTTTCTTTTGCCCCTGTGGTTGAAATGTCATGAGGAGAGGGAAGAACGGTTATGGAGAAGAAGCTTCGGGAAATTAGAGAACGCGTGATGGCGGAATTGGGCGAGGCGCGGGGAACAGGCCGTCTGGAGCAGATTCGCGTGGGCGTGCTTGGCAAGAAGGGCGAGCTGACGGGCTTGCTGCGTGGCATGGGTCAGTTGCCGCCAGAGGAACGGCCAAAGATGGGTCAGTTGGTAAACGATGTGCGCAAGGCGCTTGAGGAAGCGTTGGATAAGCGCGCGGCGGAATTGCAGGCGCGTGAAAAGGAAGCACGGCTGGCTGCCGAAGCGGTGGATGTGACGATGCCCGGGCCTGAGCGCAGCGCCGGTTCGCTGCACCCGATGAATATTGCGCTCGAACGCATGGTGGATATCTTTGTGGGCATGGGCTACGAGGTGGTCGAGGGCCCCGAGGTGGAATACGATCATTATAACTTTGAACTGCTTAATGTGCCGAAGAACCATCCGGCACGCGACGCGCAGGATACCTTCTATGTTGAGGACAGTATTCTGCTGCGTTCGCAGACCAGCCCGGTGCAGGCCCGCGTAATGACCACGCGAAAGCCGCCGATTCGCATCATCAGCCCTGGACGCGTGTATCGCGCGGATGAGGCCGACGCGACGCACAGTCCGGTGTTCCATCAGCTGGAAGGTCTGGTAATTGATGAAAACATTACCATGGGCGATCTGAAGGGCACGCTGGACGAGTTTGCACGGCAGATGTACGGCGAGGGCATCTCTACGCGTTTCCGTCCGTCATTCTTCCCGTTCACGGAGCCGTCGGCCGAGGTCGACCTGACCTGCGCCAATTGCAAGGGCAAGGGTTGCCGCATGTGCAAGGGCACGGGTTGGATCGAGGTATTGGGCGCGGGCATGGTGAATCCGCACGTGCTGGAAATGTGCGGCATCGATCCGAAGAAGTATTCGGGCTTCGCGTTCGGCATGGGCGTGGAGCGCACGGCGCT
>CAKUDW010000078.1 GCA_934645275.1 uncultured Clostridia bacterium | reverse complement strand
CTGCTGGAGTTTCTGGCGATGCTGCTGGTGGCGCTGCAGCCCGGCGAGGGCACGCTGCAGCCATGGATACTGACGGTCGCCATACCGCTGGGCACGATTCTAGTGACCAATTTAATGGGCAAAATCTGGCCGGTAGACCGGGCGATACTGATCCTTACGCTGCTGTTGTGCGGCGTGGGTCTGATCGCGCTGTCGGATATTTGCAAATCTGAATCTACGCCGCGCACGCAGGCGATCTATGCCGCGGCGGGCATCGTGGCGATGTTCGTGGGCACAGGCCTTGTGCGCGGCATGTCAAATTGGAAAAAACTCACCCCCGCGCTGATGGTGTTGTGTCTGCTGGCGCTGCTCTCGCCGTGGGTCGTGGGCCGTTGGCAGAACGGCGCGCGCAACTGGATCGTGTTCGGCCCGTCGGAAGCGCCCTATTTTTCATTACAGCCCAGCGAGTTTATGAAGCCGGTGCTCATCGCGGTGCTGGCGTCCTGCTTCAGCAACCGCCCGCGCTTTGCTAAGTGCCTGCCGGGAATCGGTTTTGCGGCGCTGTGCTGCGCCGTGCTGTTGACCGAGCGCGATTTGGGTGCTGTGCTGCTGTACTTTCTGACCACGGTGCTGATGTATTACGCCGCTACGTCCAACGCGGCGCTGTCGCTGGCTGGACTCGGCATGGGCGCGGGTGCGGCGGCGATTGCGTACAATGCCTTTCCTTATGTGCAGGATCGCGTGGCGATCTGGAAAAACCCGTGGAGTGATCCGCTGAATGCGGGCTATCAGATCGTGCGCGCGCTGGCGGCCATTGGCTCGGGCGGACTGTTTGGCATGGGGCTGGGGCTGGGCATGCCCACGTCCGTACCGGCGTATCACAACGACTTCATATTCACCTCCATCGCCGAGGAATTCGGGCTGATTTTCTCAATCGCGCTGATGGGCGTGTATGTGCTGATCATACTGCGCGGGCTGCTGGTGGCGATGAACGCGCGCACGAGCTTCCACTCGCTGGCGGCCTTCGGGCTGGTGGCGATATTGGGCCTGCAGGCGCTGTTGATTATCGGCGGCAACACCAAGCTGCTGCCGCTCACAGGCGTCACGCTGCCGCTGGTCAGCTACGGCGGCTCGTCACTGGTCAGCAATTTCTTCTCGATGGGCGTGCTGCTGGGTATTTCTTCCATGAATGCCGAGGATGAAGCGCGCGACATTGAAAAAATAGAGCTGCGGGAGGAGACGCTTTCATGAAGGAGCTTCGGCGCAACATGCGCGTGATCGGCGCGTTGCTGGTGGCGCTGTTTATCTGCGCGGGCGTATGGTATGGCGTTACGGTGTATCAGCAGGGTGACGTTTGGGCTTCGAACGTGTACAACCCACGGCTGGCGCGCACGGCCTCCGAGCGCGGCGATATTACCGACCGCAACGGCGTTACGCTGGCGACGACCGATGAGAGCGGCAAGCGCGTCTATCTGGAAAATACGGCGGCGCGGCGCGCGCTTTCGCAAACTGTGGGCGACACGGCGGGCATGTCCGGCGCGGGTGTGGAGAGCTTCTTTTCATCCACGCTGCTGGACATTTCATCTTCGCTTTCCGACCGGTTGAGCGAGCTGTTCAGCCATGCGGCGCATGTGGGCTCCAGTGTGCAAATCAGCGTGGATGCGCAGCTTCAGGCCTACATCGCTTCGCAATTTCCGCAGGGGTACAGCGGCGCGGTATGCGTGCTGAATTACCGCACGGGCGAGATCATGGCCATGGTGTCCATGCCGAATTACGATCCCTACGCCGTGGACAGCTCCGGCGAAGGTGTGGCGGATACGGCCTATCTGAATCGCTGCCTGCAGGGCCTGTACACGCCCGGCTCGATCTTCAAGATCGTCACGCTGGCCAGCGCGCTTGATTACGACCCGAACGTCGTCGATCAGACCTTTACCTGCTCCGGTACCTGGGACTATCAGGGCGGCAGCATCGTGTGCATGTCCGGCCGCACGGCGCACGGCGAAATGACGCTCGAGCGCGCGTTCACCAAGAGCTGCAACGTGACCTTCGGCAAGCTGGCTTATCAGCTGGGTGCGGATCGGCTGCGGGCTACGGCGGAAGCCTTCGGTTTCAACGAAAACTTCAAGTTTGGCGATTTTGTGGTATATAATTCCTCGTTTCCGCAGAGCATGCGCAATATGAACGGTCTGGTCTGGGCGGGCATCGGCCAGGGCGAGGTGCTGGTCACGCCGCTGCACATGGCGATGATTTCCGGCGCAGTGGCCAACGGCGGGCAGATGATGCAGCCGTATCTGGTGGAGGAGATTAAAACCTCCGCCGGTCAGGTGCGCCGCAGGGGCGCGTCGAAGGTTTATCGCCGCGTGATGAGCGAAGAAACGGCGCAAACCATCGCGGAATATATGTATGAAACCGTAAAGTCAGGCACGGCTTCGCGTGCGGCCATTCCCGGCTACACCGTTTGCGGCAAGACCGGTTCCGCCGAAACCAGCGATGATAAAACCAAGGAAACCAACGCCTGGTACACCGGCTTTGTTTACAGTGACAGCTGCCCCTACGCCATTTCCGTGGTCATTGAGGAAGGCGGCGCGGGTGGCCAGATGGCGGCGCAGCTGGCGGCAAAGGCGCTGAAATACGCCGTGGAGAGGACGGAATAAGCGCGGCATGAATGCAAATCTCGAATGGAAAATTCACAACCTGCCGGATTCGCCCGGCTGCTACCTGATGAAGCATGAGGGCGAAATCATCTATGTGGGCAAGGCCAAGAATCTGAAAAACCGCGTGAGTCAGTACTTTCACGCTTCCAAAAACCATACGCCGAAGGTGCTGGCGATGGTGGAAAAGATTGATGATTTCGATATCGTGCTGGTGGACGGCGAGCTCGAGGCCTTCACGCTGGAATGCAATCTGATCAAGAAGTACCGGCCGCACTACAATATCAAACTCAAGGACGACAAGCAGTATCCCTACATTCGCGTAGATATGAACGAGATCTTTCCCTGTCCGGCGCTGGCCCGGCGACAGGATCGCGACGGCGCGCGCTATTTCGGGCCTTATCAGGGCGCGACGGTGGTGCGCGAGGTACTGGATGTGGTGCGCGGCGTGTTTCCCGTACGCGATTGCGCCTATGCCATCCGTCCAGATAAGCCGCGCCGTCCCTGCGTGCAGCATCAGATCGGGCGCTGCCTTGCGCCCTGCGCGGGGTTGGTTTCGCAGGAAGAATACGCGGCTCTGATTGCGCAGGTGGTGGAGTTCCTCTCCGGCAAGTATCAGCCGGTACTGGATAAGCTGACGCAGGAAATGCGCGCTGCGTCCGACGCGATGAATTATGAGCGCGCGGCGCTCTGCCGCGACCGCATTCGAGCGGTGGAGAGCCTGATGCAGAAGCAAAAGGCCATATCTACAAGTTTCAGCGACCGCGATGTGATCGCCGTGATGCCGCACGACGCGGATGCGATGGCAGTGCTGCTCTACATTCGCGGCGGTCGCATGATCGGCTCCGAATCCTTTACGCTCAGTGGCGCGGGCGATGCGCCCATGGGCGAGGCGCTGACGCAGTTTATGCTGCAATACTATTCCGCCGAAAATCTGCCGCCCACGGAGATTCTGCTGAGCAGCGAACCGCCGGAACGCCGCGTGATCGAGGAACTGCTGGGCGAGTTGGCCGGGCGGCGCGTGTATCTGAACGCGCCGATGCGCGGCGACAAGGTGAAGCTGGTGCGCATGGCGATGAAGAATGCGCGCGATATCTGCGAGAAGCTCGACAAAAAGGCCGAGAGCAGCTATGCCCGAACGTTGGGCGCGGCAAAGGAACTGGGCGAGGCTCTGGGACTGCCCGAGCCGCCGCGGCGCATCGAAGGCTATGATATTTCCAATACACAGGGCGCGCAGTCGGTCGCCAGCCAAGTGGTGATGATTGGCGGCGTGACCCGTCACGATCAGTACCGCATTTACCGCATCAAGACCGTACAGGGCGCGAATGACTTTGCGTCCATGCACGAGGTCATTACCCGCCGCCTGACTCACGGCTTAAAGGAGCGTCGCGAACGCATGGAAGCGGGGCTGCCGCTGGAGGACGGCCGCTTTTCCGATTTGCCGGATCTGATTCTGATCGACGGCGGGCGCGGCCAGCTCTCTGCCGCGCTGGACGCGATGCATGCGCTGGGATTGAACATACCGATGTTTGGCCTGGCCAAGCGCATCGAGGAAATTGTGCTGCCCTACAGCGACGAGAGCATCCTGTTGGATCGGCATTCGCCCGCGCTGCACCTGATTCAGCGCTTGCGCGACGAGGCGCATCGCTTTGCCATTACGCATCACCGCAAGCTGCGCGGCAAGGCTTCCGTGGCCTCACAGCTCGACGGCGTGCCCGGCGTGGGTGAAAAGCGCAAGCGCGCGCTGCTGAAGCATTTTCAGACGGCGCAAGCGTTGCGCTCGGCTACGATAGAAGAAATTGCGGTTGTAGTGCCGCGGCCGGTGGCTGAGGCCGTGCATCAAATGTTGCACGCACCGGAGGACAGTGATTGACAAAACTGCCAAAAAGTGACACAATAGGAGCATGAGTTTATCCCCATTTGCATATCGAACGGAGGTTTTACGCATATGAAGATCGATTATCAGAAGCTGGATGCGCGGGTCATGGAGCTCAAGGATGAGCTGATCGCCGATATTCAGGCATGGGTGGCGGTGCCCTCGGTGCAGTCCGCGCCGCTGCCGGGTATGCCCTATGGCGAAAACAACGCGAGAATGCTGGAATTGGCGCTGGATACCGCGCGTCGCTACGGATTTGAAACCCGCAACGTCGATAACTACGCGGGCGATGTCACTATGGGGAGCGGCGAACAGACGCTGGGCATACTGGCGCATCTGGACGTCGTGCCTGCGGGCGAGGGTTGGCATCACGAGCCCTTTGGCGGGGAGATCGACGGTGGCCGCATCTATGGCCGCGGAACCATCGACGATAAGGGTCCGGCGCTGTGCGCGCTCTACGCCATGCGCGCCGTGCGCGATTGCGGCGTGCCCATGAAGGATGGCGTGCGCCTGATCCTTGGCTGCGATGAAGAAACCGGCATGTCCGACATGCACTACTACGCTTCCAAATATAAAATGCCCGACTACGGCTTTTCTCCGGACGCGTGCTTCCCGTTGATCAACATCGAAAAGGGCGGCGTAAATGTGGAGCTGCTCTATGCCGCGGACGGCGAGGATGGCGCGGAAATTCCGGTGTACGAGCTTTATGCGGGCGAGCGTCCGAACGTGGTGCCAGCGCACGCGTATGCGGTGGTCGGCGCGGATCGGGCCGGCATCGCCTTCATACAGGCGAAAATCGGCGAAATTGCGCATGAAATGAACCGGAAACTCAGCGTACGCGATTTGGGCGACGGCCGTGCGGAAATCAGCGCAGAGGGCGTGCTCAGCCACGGTTCGCTGCCGGAGCAGGGCGTGAACGCCGCCAGCATACTGATGCTTGCACTGGATCGCCTGGGCGCAGGCAAGGCGGTTTTGCCGGCGCTGAAGATGATGAACGAGAAGATCGGCATGGAGCCCGACGGCGAATCGCTGGGCGTCAAGTGCTCGGATGAGATCTCACACAACCTTTCCTGCAATCTGGGCATTTTGCGCTGGGATGGCCGCAATTTCTCGGCCACGCTGGATATTCGCTACCCGCTGTGTACGAATGAAACCGAAATTCTGGGCAAAATTGCAATGGCTGTTTCACCCTACGGCGCGAGCGTTCGCATGCTCAGCGCGCACACGCCGCTGCACGTGCCCGCGGAGCATAAGATTGTGCGCGGGCTGCTGAAGGTCTATAACGAAGTGACGGGCCAGAACGCCGGACCCATCGCCATCGGCGGCGGTACCTATTCCCGCATGATGCCCAATACCGTAGCTTTTGGCATGGTATTCCCCGACGAGGAGGATCTGTGTCACGTGGCTGACGAGTATATCGATATCGACCACATGATGGTGGCCGTGAAGATTTTCGCCCGCGCTATTGCGGAACTGGGCAGCGGCAGCGTCGCCTGAGGCAGGAGGCGTGCCTGAAATGAACAGGGTTTTTTCCATAGCGATAGATGGCCCCGCGGGCGCGGGTAAATCCACCGTGGCGAAGGCGCTGGCGAAGCGCCTGAACGCTCGATATCTGGATACCGGTGCAATGTATCGCGCGGTCGGGCTGTACTTTTTGCGTCGCGGGCTGACTGAGGATGCCGCGCAGGTCGCGCGCCTGGCTTCGGATATGGATATTTCCGTGAAGTTTGAAGGCGATGTGCAGCGCATGCTGCTCGACGGCGAGGATGTTACGCAGGCAATACGCACGCCGGAGGCAGGCATGGCTGCTTCGCGCGTGTCGGCCGTGCCCGAGGTGCGCGCCCGGTTGGTACGCCTTCAGCAGGAAACTGCGCGCGGCATTGCCATGGTGATGGACGGTCGGGATATCGGAACGAAGGTGCTGCCGGACGCACAGTTGAAGATATATCTCACTGCCAGCTGCGAAGCCCGGGCGCTCAGGCGTTATGTCGAGCTGCGCGGCCGCGGCGAAAGCCCCGCCTATCATGAGGTGCTGGATGATATTGTAGAGCGCGATTATAACGACAGCCACCGCGCTGCATCGCCGCTGTGCCGGGCTGCGGACGCGAAGCTGTTGGATACTTCCGCCATGACGCTTGAACAGGTGCTGGACGCCGCGGCTGCCCTTGCGCGCGAGGCGGGCATAGAAGGGTGAGGCGAAGAGAATGGGCAAGCATTTCTACAATCTTGTATGGACGCTCACACGTCCGCTGTATGACATCATCTACCCGCGCCGCGTGGCCGGGCTGGAAAATTTGCCCACGGAGGGCGGCTTTATACTGTGCCTGAACCACATCTCTGCGCGCGACCCACTGTTTGTGTCCTCGAGGATTCCGCGGCGGCGGCGCATGTACTTTCTGGCGAAGAAAGAACTGTTCAATTCCCGCATCCTGAAGTGGATCATGGATCATCTGGGCGGTATTCCGGTGGATCGCGGTCACGCCGACCTTTCGGCCATTCGCCGCGCCATGCAGGTGCTCAGAGAGGGCTTTGGTCTGGGCATATTCCCGCAAGGCACGCGCAGTCGCGATAATTCGCGCACGCCCATGCTCAACGGCGCGGCCATGATCGCGCTGCGCGGCGGCGTGCCGGTGATTCCGGCCTACATAGACGGGCCATATCGGCTGTTTCGCCGCACAGACATCATCTTTGGTTCACCAATCAATTTGTCTGATTTTGCGCGCCGCCTGGACAGCGAATCCCTTACGGCGGCTACGAAGCGCATTGAAGAGGCTATTTGGAATCTCTCGAACACAAAATTAACATAAAAACTTTTGAAATATTTGAATAATCAGGCAGGAATTCCGCTAAATGCCGTCGAATAACGGCAGTTAGCGGAATTTAGATATGTCCGCATGGGAAATTGCGTTAACGCGGAGGCGGAGCTTTATCGCTGAAATTATCGTAGCCAGACACGCTGGATTTTGCTTCGGTGTGCGCCGGGCGGTGGATACGGCGGCAGCGGCCGCGCCAGCTTATACGCTGGGCCCCATTATCCATAATCCGCAGATGGTGGCCGAGCTCCAGCGCGGCGGCGTGGTGAGCGTGGATTCGCCGCAAGCCGTTTCCGCAGGCGACCGCGTAGTGATTCGTTCCCACGGCGTGGGGCGCGGCGTGGCCGAAGCGCTTTCGGCGCGCGGCTGTGAGGTGTTGGATGCCACATGTCCCTTCGTGGCCCGCATTCATGAAATGGCGCGACAGGCGTCCATGGCGGGCAAGCCGGTCATTGTGGTGGGCGAAGGCGCGCATCCGGAAGTTGAGGGCATTCTGGGCTGGACGGACGGTGCAGGTTACGCCGTAATGACTGAGGAAGCGGCGCTGGCACTGCCGGAAATGGAAGCGGCGCTGATCGTATCGCAGACCACGATGGAGCCGGAACGCTTCGAAGCGGTATGCGCGGCGCTCAAGCAGCGCGTGCGCAGGCCGGAAATCAGGAGCACCATATGTCCCGCCACGCGGGAGCGCCAGGCAGAGTGTAGGCAGATTGCCGCGCGCGCCGATCTGATGATCGTGATCGGCGGCAGGCATTCGTCCAACAGCAACAAGCTGTACCAGCTGGCGCGGGCGCAGTGCCCCAACACTTACTTCATTGAAACCGCGCGGGAGTTGAAAAATATTTCGCTTCCCTCGGCAAATATTATCGGGATTACAGCCGGTGCATCCACACCGGATTGTATAATTAAGGAGGTTGTTGCAGGAATGAACGACATCGAGAAGAAAGTACCCGCAGAAGAAACTCAGGA
>CAKUDW010000077.1 GCA_934645275.1 uncultured Clostridia bacterium | reverse complement strand
CAGTTGCAAAAAACACATCTCATTTGGCGTTCACCTCATACGTTAATCATTATACACAAAAAATAACGTTTCGTCCAGTCTTTTTTTTAATTTATGTGGAATTTCCTTCACGATCTGTTGTGGGATAATCCTGTTCATGCAATTCAACCAGGATTACATCGTCGCCGATACGCAAAATCCGATTCCACGGCAACAGGCAGCCCTCCTTTTCCTGTTTAAGCAGGCTGAACAAATTGCCCGGCAAGGGCACCACGATCGCCTCTACGCGCGCCGTTTCGCCCAGAACCAGATCGATCGGCTTGCCCAACCTTCTGCCGTCGCAGATGTTGACCACGTCCTTCTGCTTCAATTCGCTGAAAGTCACCTTGCAACACCCCCGCCTTATTTTATGCCCTCAGTTCACGTTTCTTGCTTGCAAAGCCATTCAATTGCACGTACGATGTTGCTCGATTGCATATATTACAGGATTCGACAAAACTTTTTTAGTATTTTTGCGACAATTTCAATCGAACCGTCATCCTTTTCCGACCCATGTCGAAGGGGGCCGCATTTGCGAATTCTTTGCACGAATCTCCACGGCGTTTACGCTTGCTCAGCGCACGCGGGGTGGGACGTCGGTTTCCGAGTCTAAAATCAATGGCCATGCAAACAAAAACCATGCAAATTGTCGAAAATAAATTTTACTTTTACGACAATTCTTTCTTGGAACGCAGCCGCATATCTCATATTATGTTCCTGGTTCCAAGTTAAAGCGAGGTGAACGCCGAATGACTCTGAGCAAGCTGCCGCTGAGCGGTCTGATTGTGGACGTCGCCATGCTGCTGGCCGTGCAGCTCAGTTTCGGCTGGCCAGATCCAATCCGACTCGCACTGGCCACACTCGCGTTGGAGGCGCTCACTCTTGCACTGCGGCTGCTGCTTCCGAATGCACCGCTGCTAAAGGCTGCATGCCTGTTGGCCTGCTTCCCCGTTTCAGCCGTGCTGCTCCGGCACAGAAACGGTCGACGAGTAATCGAAGCCAGCGTCGCCATGGCGGCCATATCGGCCGTCTGTGCGGGCTTTGCGATGCTTGTGTCGAACGCCGGCGCGCCACCGTGGCTGCCCGCGCTGGGCGCATTGGCCGCCGCGGCGCTGCTCAGATGGCGACGGTCGCGACGCGTTCACTGGCAAATCGACGTGAGCGTGGAAAAGAACGGAGTGCTCGAACGCTTTCCCGCCCTGATCGACACAGGCAACCGCCTGCGCGAGCATCGGAGCGGCATGCCAGTGCTGATTGTGGAATCATGTGCCATTCCGGCGCTCGCAAGCCTTGCGCGGCGACTACCCAACGCTGAAACACGCTGTCTGCCCTTCGGCGTGCTCGGCGGCAGCGGGCAGATGCGCTGCTTCTTTCCGGACAGAGTACGCCTCGCGTTGCCGGATGGCCGTGAACACAGCGCGCCGCCATGTTGGATCGCACCGTTCGACGGTACAATTCCCGGGCGCACACACGCACTTGCCCCTGCCGAATTTGCAGAATACAGCCGCTATGGAGCGGTTAATAATACGGAGAATGAACCAAGGAGGTCGCTGTAAGCATGTCGTTTTCAAGTGTTCGTCAATCAATCTACGGTCTGGTCGTCCAAATTCGGAAGGGTTCGGTGTGCTACATTGGAGGAAGCGACCTTCTGCCGCCGCCGCTGACACGGGATGAAGAGGTCAGTCTCGTGCACAAGGTGCATCAGGGCGATATGCAAGCCCGCAGCACCATGATCGAGCGAAACCTGCGTCTGGTAGTATATATCGCGCGAAAGTTCGAAAATACCGGCATCAGCATTGAGGATTTGATATCGATCGGCACCATCGGCCTGATCAAGGCCGTGAATTCCTTCAATCCGGACAAGAACATCAAGCTCGCCACCTATGCCTCGCGCTGTATTGAAAATGAAATCCTGATGGTACTGCGCAAGAGCAGCCGCATGAAGCTGGAAGTTTCATTTGACGAGCCGCTCAATACCGACTGGGACGGCAACGAACTGCTGCTCTCGGACGTACTCGGCACAGAACCGGATCTGGTTTCACGCGATCTGGATAACGCCATAGAAAAGGAGATGTTGTACAGCGCTATCAAGAAGCTTAACCAGCGGGAAAAGAACATCGTGAACCTCCGCTATGGACTCGGACACGAAAAGGAACACACGCAGAAAGAAGTAGCCGACATGATGGGGATTTCACAAAGCTACATATCCCGCCTTGAGAAGCGAATCATCGAAAAGCTGAAGGATGAAATGAAAAAGATGGCATGATAAACCATTTGTCAGGCAGCCGCCCGTTTGCTTCATAAAGAAGCAAACGGGCGGCTTTATCTGCAAAGTACACCTGCCGGAATCCGGTTGTCAATCAAAAACAAGGCTCATCCATATGATAGCAGGAACACTGTCGCCTCGTCTGAAACATATAATCCAGGCTAAATTCGCGCTTTGCAAGTTTTATGCTAAGATTTGTATTTTCGCCATGCGTTTATACTGAATTTACATCCGGCATATACAATGCGATATACAGGCGTTTCCTGCCTGTTTTTACTTATTATATGGAAACGGATTATTGTCATGACGAAAGATATACCGAAACAGCTCGTGCTCGGCATAGACATCGGCTCCACCACGGCAAAAATTTGCCTGATGTACGGCGATCGCGTGCTCTATGAAAAATACGAAAGGCACCTCTCTCAGGTGCGCCAGAAAACGCTTGAAATGCTGCACGACGCGCGCAGCCTTCTGGAAGGGCGCGAATTTTTGTGCGCCATCAGCGGTTCTGCCGGGCTTGGCATGGCGGAGTCCGCCGGCGTACCCTTCGTGCAGGAGGTCTTTGCCACGGGCGAAGCCATGCGCAGATATGCGCCGAACGTCAACACCGTCATCGAGCTTGGCGGCGAGGACGCGAAGGTGATTTTCTTTGACCACGGTTTGGACGAGCGCATGAACGGCAGTTGCGCCGGCGGTACCGGCGCGTTTATCGACCAGATGGCCGTGCTGCTGAATATGACTGTGGCCGAGATGGACGCGGCCAGCCTGCAGCACACGCGTATCTACCCCATCGCCTCGCGCTGCGGCGTGTTCGCCAAGAGCGATATTCAGCCGCTACTGAATCAGGGCGCGCGCAAGGAGGACGTAGCCGCCAGCATCTATCAGGCCGTTGTGAACCAGACCATCGCCGGGCTGGCGCAGGGGCGCAAAATTGAGGGACACGTCGCCTTCCTTGGCGGCCCGCTGTATTACTGTAAGGGCCTGCGCGAGCGCTTTTGCGAAACGCTGAAGCTCGATAACAGCCATGCGCTTTTTCCCGAATACGGTCGCTTCGCCGTGGCTCGCGGCGCTTGCCTGTACGCAATGCAGTCTGGCAGCGTATACACGCTTGAAACGCTTGACAAAGCCATCCGCAGCAGCATCGGTTCAGCCTCCGGCGCGCATCGACTTCCGCCGCTGTTTGAAAATGAAACGGAATACCGCGCCTTTGTCGAGCGCCACGCGCAGGCGAACGTGCCCACACGCGAAATCTGCGGTTATTCGGGACGTGCCTGGCTGGGCATAGACTGCGGCAGCACCACCACAAAACTGGCGCTCATTTCCGAGAACTTTGAAATTCTGTATTCCTTTTACGCGCCCAACCGCGGCAATCCCGTGGAACTTGTGCGCAGCGAACTCGAAAAGCTGTACGTGCTGTGCGGCGACCGCATACGCATCTGCGGCTGCGCAGTGACGGGTTACGGCGAGGATCTGGTCAAGAGCGCGTTTTGCGCGGACGAGGGCCTGGTGGAAACCATCGCCCACTACACCGCCGCGCGCCATTTCCGCCCCGATGTAGATTTCATATTAGATATCGGCGGACAGGATATCAAGTGCTTTAAGATACGAAACGGCGCGATTGATTCTATCATGCTGAACGAGGCCTGTTCCTCCGGTTGCGGTTCGTTCATCGAAACTTTCGCGCGCTCCATGGGGCGCGGCGTAGCCGAGTTTGCCGCCTGCGGGCTGAGGGCTGCCGCGCCTGTAGATCTGGGCACCCGCTGCACGGTATTCATGAATTCATCGGTCAAGCAGTCTCAAAAAGACGGCGCAACCATTGAGGATATCTCCGCAGGACTCTCCGTAAGCGTGGTAAAAAATGCGCTGTACAAGGTTATTCGCGCCAATTCACCGGATGAGCTTGGCAAGAACATCGTAGTACAGGGCGGTACATTTCTAAACGACGCCGTACTGCGCGCGTTCGAAAAAGAAATTGGAGCCGAAGTCATTCGCCCGTCCATCGCAGGCCTGATGGGCGCTTACGGCGCAGCCATCCATGCAATGCGCTTTGAACAGAGCAACCTGATTGCACCGGACGAACTCAAGGCTTTCAGCCACACTGCACGCAGCGCCGTCTGTCAGGGCTGTACCAACCACTGTCGCTTGACGGTAAATCTGTTCCCAGACGGTCGCAAGTTCATTTCTGGAAACCAGTGTCAAAAGGGCCTCGGACAAAATGGCGCGACTTCCCCACTGCCCAATCTGTATGAATTCAAGCGTGGGCTGATTTCGGCGCTGAAAGGCATCCCCGGTCCGCGCGGCAAAATTGGTCTGCCGCTGGCGCTGGGCATGTACGAGCTTGCACCGCTATGGCACGCGCTGTTTACTCAGCTGGGTTTTGAAGTGGTATTCAGCGGCTTTTCCACGCGTGCGACCTATGAGCGCGGTCAGTTTTCCATTCCTTCAGACACGGCATGCTATCCCGCCAAGATCATGCACGGGCACATTGAAGAGCTGATCGACGCAGGTGTGGAACGCATCTTCTATCCCTGCCTGAGCTACAACATTGACGAGCATGCCTCGGACAACCACTTCAACTGTCCTGTGGTCGCATATTACGCCGAGGTGCTTGGCGGCAACATGAGCCGCCTGCGCGAGGTCGACTTTTGGCATCCCTACTTGTCTGTCGAGAGTGAAAGAGCGCTGTGCTTCACGCTGCGACGCGCGCTGGCTGAAAACGGCATGGATATTCCTCGGAGTGAAATTCGGCGCGCGGTAGCCGCAGGTTTTGCGGCATATGATTCATGGATGCGTTCGGTGCGCGCCGAGGGCGAGCGCGCGCTTGAATATGCAAGGAAAAATCGTTGCCGCGTGATGATTCTGGCAGGTCGCCCCTACCACGTCGATCCCGAGATCTGCCACGGCATCGATAAGCTCGCCACAAGCCTCGGCTTTACCGTAGTAAGCGAGGACAGCGTATGTCAACTTGAGCCGCGCCAACAGGTACGCGTGCTCAACCAGTGGACCTATCACTCGCGGCTTTACCGTGCGGCGCGCTTCGCCGCGGAACATGACGGCGTAGAGCTGGTGCAGCTGGTTTCCTTCGGTTGCGGTATCGACGCCATCACCACCGACGAGGTGCGCGCCATACTGGAATCCAGCGGCAAGCTCTACACTCAAATCAAGATTGACGAAATTACAAATCTTGGCGCGGTCAAAATTCGCCTGCGAAGCCTGATGGGCGCGCTTGAGGAGCGTGAAAGCTGATATGGATACAAATTACATTCCTTTTACCGAGGAAATGAAGCGGGAATATACGATACTGGTACCCACCATGCTGCCGATGCACTTCAAAATGATCATCAGTGTGCTGAGCACCTACGGATACAAAATGGAGCTTCTGGAAGATTCCGGCCCGGAGATAAGCGCCTGCGGTTTGAAATACGTGCACAACGATACCTGCTATCCTGCCATTCTGGTGATCGGTCAGTTTCTGCATGCGCTTCAGTCCGGTCACTACGATCCTAACAAAGTGGCGCTGATTCTGTTTCAAACGGGCGGAGGTTGCCGTGCCTCCAACTATATACCGCTGCTGCGCAAGGCGCTTGAAAAGGCGGGGTATGGCCATGTACCGGTCATCTCCTTCAGCCTGGCCGGGCTCGAAAAGCATCCCGGCTTCAGGATGACCGTTGGCAAGCTGCGCGCAATGAGCTGCGCGGTGCTCTACGGCGACCTGCTGATGACGCTGGTGAATCAGCTGCGTCCATATGAAACGAATCCTGGTGAAGCTCAAGCCCTGGCTGAAGCTTGGACGCGGCGACTTGGGCGTGAGCTGGGCGCAGGTGCCAAGATCGCGCTTACGCGCCTGAAGCGAAACTATCGTACCATTCTCGCCGATTTTGCCAAAATAGAGCGCGCGCCACGAGATACGGTGCGCGTGGGTGTAGTGGGTGAAATATTCGTGAAGTATTCGCCTCTGGGCAACAATAATCTGGAGGACTTTCTGGTTTCCGAGGGTGCCGAAGTTGAAGTACCGGGTCTGTTAGATTTCTGCCTGTATTGCGTATACAACAACATTCAGGATCACAGACTCTATCGCCGCAACAGTGCGCTGGAATACCTGGCCGCAAAAATTGCGTGGCGCTTTCTACTGCGCTGCAAGCGAGACATGATCGCCTGCATAGAGGCTGACGGCCACTTCCGCGCACCCACGCCGTTTGAGGAGACAGTCACGCTGGCGAAAGACTATCTGGGCATCGGGGCCAAGATGGGCGAAGGCTGGCTATTGACCAGCGAAATGCTGGAACTGGCACGCTCCGGCGCTGAAAATATCGTCTGCACCCAGCCCTTCGGTTGTCTGCCAAACCACATCTGCGGCAAGGGCATGATTAAGCCCATCAAAGACCATAACCCCAATGTGAATATCGTGGCAATCGATTACGACGCAGGCGCAACGCGCGTCAATCAGGAAAACCGGCTGAAACTGATGCTGGCAAACGCTCGCCGTCTAAAGCTGGAACAGGGCGCATAGGGCGCGTTAACAACAGGGATTATAGAATACCGGCGGCTTATGCTTTGAGCCGCCGGTTTAGAATTAGCAAAATCTGAGTTTTGCAGGTGGGTTGCACTGACAAAGAGAGATTGACCATGTTCTCATTATCATATTCTGAGTATCACGGGCCTGCCCGCAGCAATTTCACCATCCGGCGTGCCACTTTCCACTCTGTCCGCCGGAATTCCATACCTTTTGCCAATCGACCATGCATCGTCGCCTGCATCCGGCCACGCAATTACGTAGCCCGGCCGCCTTGGCGCGCACGCGCCGCTTTCAATGGCACTCACCAGTTCAAACTGCCGCTGTACGCGGGTCTCGCAGTCCAATCCAAGCACAATTTTAATTTCAAAGCGGTCGCCCATCAGTGCGTTCGCTTCAGACGAGGCCACCGATAGCCGTACCTCTGAGCGTTCGCCAAGCTGCTGCGGCACCAGCGCCTCAAACGGCAGATCGGCTCCCACGGACGCGGGCGTACCGCTATCGCCCGAGAGATAGAGCACCGTAGCTTCGATAATGCCACTGATTCGGCTACCGCTTGCCTCCGCGCTGATTTCTGCAATATTTGGAATCGCACGCACAGCTACTACGCCGTTCGCCGCGGGCGTACCCTCCGGAATCAACGCCGCGCCGCGCACAGTTTCTACAGTGCTTGCGCGCTCCACGCCTGTACACGCTTCCAGCGACTGCATTTCCAGTTCCAGCTGCGTTCCATCCGTGGCGTAGGCATCTTCAAGCGCGCGCACACATTCGCGCAGATTAGCCGCAATGTCAAAATGTACGTCGGCTTGAATCATCAGCTCGCCTTCGCTATTTTCATCGCTGCGCTCCAGCTGGGTCCGCACGGCGCGCAGCGTAGGCGTGACATGCGCATCACGACTGAGCCACTCGGGCAACTCGATCAGCTTATCAAATTCTATTGGATACTTCACCGCCACGGCCGGCTTGCCCTCTACGCCGCTGGCAATCAGCGTTTCAACCGTGGCACGACCCTTCACACGCACCCCGCCCAAATCCGGTTCACTAGAATCAAGCGCCACAGTGCCCCAATCCATCAACGTTGCCCGCGCGTCAATCGCCTGCGGCACCTCGACTCGCGCCGTGAGCACCGCCGTTTCGTTCGCTTCGGCTGCCAGCTTCACCAAGCAGAGTTCTGCATACCGCGCTTCAAGCGAATTCGCATCCTCGATGCCGTCGATCACTTCCAGATTTTCAAGTTTCATCACCCATACATGGAAGCCCAGGCTCACCAGAAATACCATGTGGCCGTTCTCATACCTGGCCTCTACGTTTTCCACCACACTCTGCACCCGGCACATCATGCCGCCCTGCGCGCCGGGGATTTCCGTCGCCTGTGAAATGCCTGTCCGCGCATTCACCGCGCGCAGCGTATTTTCGTCGCCCTGGCGGTAGACGGCCTGACAGCTCAATGTGCCGTCCAACACCACGCGGTCGCTCTGCACGTCCGTGCGCGCCACCACTGCGC
>CAKUDW010000076.1 GCA_934645275.1 uncultured Clostridia bacterium | reverse complement strand
CGCATGAAAAACCTGCGCATGAAATCCGCCCGCGCCGCCATGGACTGGTCGCAGCAGCAGCTCGCGGACGCGGTGGGTGTGTCCCGCCAGACGATCAACGTCATTGAAAAGGGCGAATACAACCCCACTATCCGGCTGTGCATCGCCATCTGCCGTGCGCTCGGTCGCACGCTGGATGAGCTTTTCTGGGAAAACGAATGAGAATTGGCGGTGCCTCTCATTAAGAGTCTTCGGCCCGCAACGCGTCTGTCTTGTTAATTCTCATTCTTAAAAAAATCTCCGGCGCTTTAGGGATATGTGCCGAACGGCCAAATATACCAAACGGCGTGACCTTCACGGTCACGCCGTTTGGCTTGCACGGAGCGTTGAAGCAGTTCGGCAAGCCCGAATTTGGCTTCACGGACTTCAAAAAAGCGTACATATCCATGCGACAATGGCACAGGCAGGAATATAGAACACGAAGTGTCTGACATGCGCTTTCTTGTTGTACCCAAACATATGCGGCCCTACGATTCCTTTCAGCTCCGGATAAAAATGAGGAAAGAAGTTTGAGTGGCAGAGAAGAAACCAATCAAAAAAGAGTATATCGTAAATTTCCATACAGTAGAGCATTATAAGGAATCGCATGAAGAATTGAAAAAAAGCTGAAATCGCTTCTTATACCCTCCCGCGCGCCAAGAACAATGGCTCCCATGAATACCAATATGGCAATTCCCTCGATAACCCAGCCAATGATATGCGCACCAGGAAATCTCTCCTTTTTATCCGGAATCACAGCCAGATTCTCCTTCGGCGCGGAAGAGAAAAAACGCTTATCCTGGATAAAGCCAACGCCACCATACAGAATGAGAAAGTATGCCGCCATGATCAATAAACGTTGCAATTATGGTTATTGCCACTTTTATCTTAGCCTCCCATAGACCCCGATTTGCGGTTCTGGTTCCACGTTATCGCTGACAACTGGTACAGGAGAATTGTTGGCGTCTCTCTGCAAGCGCCGCCGGCCCGCAAAACGCTGGATAGCAGTCGCGCCGTTGCCTAATAGCAGTCGCCGCACTGCCGCGTCCGGCAGCGGCGACCAGCCCGTGCGCAGTGAAGCTGCCAGCACGGCGCTGCCGGAAACGGCGCTTTGCGCCGGTTTCTGTGCGTTTTTGCCAATTCTTATCCTTTAAGAACAGCCACAGCGGAGCAAAGCCGCCGTGGCTGCAATCTCTCGATGGATAAATCCTTCACTTAATCAGCCGCAGCGGGCCGATGAATGGCAGTTCCACCACGCGGTCGTAATTCAGTAACTGAATCATGCACAACAGGCCAATCAACAGCAGCGCTAGACACGCCAGCCGCCCGACCAGCAGAAACAGCCAGCCAATCAGCGGTACCGCGCCGAATATGCCAAAGAGCATGCGCAGCAGCACGCCCACGATCAACAACAGCAGCCCCTGGTTCGCACAATAACGCCCCAGCGGCGAACGGCCGCACTTGATCAGCGGAATGAAAAACACGATGTAGCCCAGTGCAGCCCACGTGCGGTTGCGCGCCATATCTTCCTGTGAGAAATTTCTATCGTCCATTTGTATCGTCCCCTCTTCATATCAATTCTGGCCTTCCACGCGAAGCGTCCCCGCATCGAGTACGGCCAATATACCAAATTCGTAATCCTGCGTAACCCAAACCGCAGCGCCTGCCTGTTTCAGATTCGCCGTAACGCCGGGATCGGGCGTGCCCGGCTTGTCCTCGGAGCTGGTGGATATGATCGCCGCACGCGCACCGCAGGCCTGAATCAAAGCTGGGCCGCACGCGTCCGAATCGCCGTGGTTGGGCACCTTCAGAACATCGCACTTCACATCCGCACCCGAATCCAGCAACATTTCCTCCTCCGCAAATTCCATATCGCCGCAGAGCAGTATCCGGCCGTCCGGGCTATCCAGCAACATCACCAGCGAATTATCATCCTCATTGTCGGGAATTTCGTCGATTGGCGCCAGCACATGCAGCGTCGCATCCCCAAAACGTAGCTCGTCGCCCGCGCCCAGAAACGCGACCTGCTTCGCCAGTTTTTCAGCAGTTTTCACCGCCGGGTGCTTCTCATAGCTGCTTTCCGGATAATACTTCGAAGCGTAGATCTCTCCGATCGTCACGTCGCTCTTGCGCAGCGCTTTCAGTCCGCCGGTATGATCCTTATCCGTGTGCGTAATAAACACCGCGTCCAGATATTCAATATTCAACCGCTCGAGCGCATCCAACAGCTTATCGCTGGCTTTGGCCTTGCCGGTGTCGATCAGCAGCGTCGCACCGCCGCTCTGCACGATCAACGCATCTCCCTTGCCCACGTTCAGCGCCAGCAGCCGCGTTTCGGCATGCGCGCCGCTCAGCGCCAACAGCAACGCCAGCGCCAGCAGCAACGCCAGCGCCAGCAGCAATGCCAACCGCCTCATCAGCGCACCTCCACCCACGTGCCCGCAGCGTTGGAGACAAGCAGATCATCCATCAGGCACTGCAGGCGCGCACCCTCCGCAATACTGCCTGATGAAGCGTCCCGATCGTGCGCAACGGTGTCCAAAAAATCGAAATAGCAGTGCGTATGACCGCGATCCCAACCGATGCTGCTCTTGGGCGGCAAAAAGCTTCCGCCCGGCGCATTGAAGCGCGACGCACACTCGATGTGTGTAAATCCACGCAGTCCACCGAAGGGGCTGCCCTGCGCGCTTGCATCGTAATACTCCAGATAATTGGGTTGCATCAAACTCCACCTGAGCGCACCGCGATCGCCGCAAATTTCAAGGAAAAGGTCGTCGTTGGTGCCGGTGGCAATCTTACTGGCTTCCACCATGCCCAGCGCACCGTCCGGCATTTGTAGCATCATCAGCGCGTAATCGTCGGAAAGCCGCGTCTCTGTGCCGCCATCGGGCGTCGGGCGTTCGTTGTACAGCGTGCGCGTGCGGCACATCACCCGTTCCGGATAACCAATCAGCCAGGTGATCAGATCCAGCGCGTGGCTGCCCAGATCCAGCAGCACGCCGCCCTGCATCTGCTGCTTCCAGCCGATGGGCTTGTTCGGATCTACGGAACCGGCGTGCAGATAACGCGCCTGAAACTGCATCACGCGACCGATACGGCCCTCGTCAATCAGCTGCCTGGCGCGCATTGTGGCCGGAAAATAGCGATTATTGAACACCATACGCGTCTTGCCCGGCGCAGTTTTCGCCGCCTCTGCGATGCGCATGGCACTCTCGCCAGTCACGGCGGCAGGCTTGTCCAGATACACGTGCTTACCCGCCTTCAGCGCCGCTATGGCCATTTCCTCGTGCATGGCGTTGGGCGTGCATATGGAAACCACGTCGATTTCCGGCATCGCCAGCAGCGCCCTGTAATCGTCCGTACAGGTTTTAAAGCCTGCCTGAACCATGGCCTCCCGCGCCTTTTCAATGCGCCGGGAACAGATGCATGTCAGTTCAATTTCAAAATCCGCATCCGGATAAAACAGCGGTATGCTCCGCAGCGCGTGCGTATGGGTCTTGCCCATGAATCCCCAGCCGATCACGCCAATGTGAATCTTCTTCATTGCGCCTGCTCTCCTCCCGAATCGCAAATTAGCGTTGATTTTATTCCTATTATAGCCCATAAAGCAATCAGCCGCAAGGGCCCTGTTCACTTTTCAAAATTGTAATCATATTTAGCTAAATACTTGACATTACATGTATCGAATGCTAAAATATAGTAAAATAACGGTGTCAGTATCGTAGCTTACACGCATTTTCGGTATATATGCCAGTTTTCCGCCCCATATATTATATTGCTTATATGAAAATGCGGGTGCGCCGCCTGTTTTATTAATTATGTGGAGGACCAATATGCTTCCCGGAAAACTATGTATCGGCATTCTTGAAGAGGACAATCCATTCAAATCTTATTTTCGACTCAGACCACTGCTGCTTGCAGGCGAGAACGGCTTTGAAACTGTAAATCCCACCGAGGTCTATCCCGAGGAGGGGTGCATCCGCATCGTGCCGGACAAAAATGAATCCAGCCACTTTAAAACCCGCATGCGTCGCATGGGCCGCTATTGCGTGCTGGATTTGCGTGCGCATGCCGGGGAAAACGATAAAATCCGCCCTAATAAAAACTACCGTGCCGACGAGAGCGAACGCAATGCAAACATCGTATATTCCGACGTGGTTCGCGAGCCCGCACGCGGCACGATTTATGAAATTGCAGATGAAATCTCCGAGGGACCATGGACGGGCCAGTTGCCCGCCACGCCGGATGTACTTCTCGGACAAGAACTGGATATCTGGCGCTTCGAACAGGATGAGGGCGGCATGGGCTGTCGCGCCGTAATGAGCGGCAAGCGCCTGAACGAAGACGATATTCAACGCTTCGAGTTGACCGACTTTAGTGGACAACCACTGAAAATCGCCGTGTGCCGCCCGAAGCTGCTGGACGAAATGATGGCGCACGCCGCAGCCATTCCGCTGCCCGAGCCGCCGCAGGCCTCCGAAAGAATGGAAGTGCCCGAGCCTGCATCCAGGCCATGGATCAGTCATGACATGCCTCAGCCGCCGAACCCGGAGCCGCGGCTCTCGCCCCGGCAGCGCGTTCTGGCGGCGCAGTGCGGCCTGAACCCGCGCCGCGGACGCAGTCTACAGGAAATCATAGAAGATAAATGGCGGCATTCTCGCGTGGACCAGCTGGGTCACCCAGTGCCTGCGGACGCGATGGGCTGCCCGGTTGAAAATCCGCTGGAACGCGCCGCAACCGCCGTGCGCGACGCCTGGCAAATCCCTGAGCTGCGCGAGCAGTTGTTGCGCGTCATTGCCGAAACCGGCGAAATGAGCGCCGCACTTGAGCAGACCCGCCGTGACTTGCGCGACGAGGCGCTGCGCCACGAGCTGGAGGATCTAGAAGCCGAACGCCTGCGCACGCTAGACGAGCTTGACCGCCTGCGCCGTGAAAAGAAAAAGCTGCGCGATACCTTCAAGCAGGAAATTCGTGAAGAGGAAGCGGACGATTTGCGCGCCTGCATTGAACGCACGAAGGCCGCCAGGGCAGAATGTGCCCGCTTTGAACGCGACGCTGCCGAAGCGCAGCAGGCCGCCGCGATTGCCCGCGACGCATTCGATGCGCTCAACGACGGCCGCTTTGAAGCGCGCCTGCGAGATTTCGCGCTCACGAGCCGCGCGGCCGAGCTGATTGCGCATCCGCCGAAGCCGCGCCCTGCCGCCCCTGCTTACTCTGCCGGAGCACCCGACGCTGCCGCGTGGATTGAACGCATGCGCTGTGCCGCCTGCGCAGAGGGCTGGGAGCTTGACGCGGCGAATGCCGCCAACCTGCTGATACTGCTGACGCTGAACCGGCACATCATCCTGTCCGGCCCGGCTGCGGCTGACAAGGAAGCCGCGGCACGCACCGTTGTCCGCGCGCTAGGCGCGATGGATGCAGGCCTTTACCGCGAACTCATCGGCAGCGCGCATGACAAGGCGGAGCTGGGCGATCAGCCGCCCGTGGCAGTTGTCATCCAAAACGCAAACTGCGCGCTCGAGGCTGATATTTCACTCGGCCTGAGCAGCGCGACCGACGGCCCCATTCTGATTTCTCTGGTCGCCGACGCCGATTCGGGCTTCCCCATCGGTGCGGACACGCTAAACGGCGCGGCCATGATTCGTCTCACACCTGCGCGCGCAGACACGCCCTGGAAACCCTCGGCACGGGCAGCCGAACCCTTTGATCTGCCCGATCCTGCCGCGCTTCGTGCCGCTTTCTCTGCCCCGGCGGATGCTGAACCCACCCCTGCCGTGCAACAGCGGCTGCAGGCGCTGCGCATGAAGTTGGCGTCGCTCGGCAGCCACCTTTCCCGGCATGCGCTGGACAGGATGTGGCGCTACTGTACGGCGATGCAGCCGCTGAATGTAATCGACGAAATGGACGCGCTCGACTGGTCGTTTGCACAGCTGGCGTTGCCCTGCCTGTTGGCCGAAGCTCGGCTGGACTGCCTGGCTTCCCTCAGCGAGCTGCTGCGAGATATGCCGCGCAGCGCGGCGCTGTTGAGTGCGCCGCTGCCGATTCAAATCTGAATTCACTTCGACTAAAATGCCGTTCGGAGGGCGAATGCGCTCCGAACGGCATTTGACTAAAGGATAGAATTGGCAAAACCAGCGTTTGCGGGTCAGCGACTCCAGCAGAGAGCTCCGCTATTTTTTAAACCACGAATTTGCGAACTGCATCGCAGCTGCGCAGAGCGATATCTCTTTTAAGAACCATCGGCAATGCTGCAAAAGGCCCGGCTACTTCATCCTTGAAGCAGCCAGGCCCTTTCATATAAACCCTTTTGCGCTTTATTCGGCTTCATCGCCCAGCTCGGCGCGACGGCGACGAACGGACTTACAGGCCTCCGTCAGTTCGTCCTCCACGGATGCAAGCAGCTGATAGGCATCATGGTTGGCCTTCAGGCGCAGCTCGCTCGCCTCCACACGGGCATCATTTTTAATAATCCGAGCCTCTTCGCGGGCCTGACGCACGATTTCATTTTCATCCACCATATGATCTGCGCGTTCCTGAGCATCCGCCAAAATGGCATGCGCTTCATTTTCCGCGTCGGCGACGATCTGTTCCGCATCGCTGCGGGCCTTTTCCAATGCGGCATTGGCGCGCATCTCGGCCGAGCTGACGCGATTCATGGCCGCGGTTTCAGCGTTGCCGAGAATGCGGTCGCGTTCGGAATACATCTGCATGCCGTACTGCACGGCGTCGGGCAGATTGCGCTCCATATCGTCGATAATCATCAGGCATTTATCCGCATCGATGATTTTCTTGCTGGTCAGCGGAACATTTGCACCCGAACGAATCGCGGCGCGAATGTGCTTGAGCAGCTCCAGAAAATACTTCATATCGTCAATATCTTCCGGAGCGTTCGCCTGAGCGTCCGCACGAACCTCCTGATCCTCATCATCGTAGAATTTTTCCTGATCGTGATCCATTCTAGCCCTTCCTTTCCGCACCCGGCTTCGTACCGTATGCAGCGTAGATTTTCCCGACAAGCTTCCCAGGTACCATGCCCGCGATAGGCGCGCCATGCGCCGCGCAATCGCGCACGATAGTGGAAGAAATCATACTGTACTCGGGCGTACAGCCGATAAATACCGTTTCAATATTGCCAATCTGCCGGTTGGCTGCAGCCATTTGCATTTCAAAGCTCACATCCGCTTCGCCGCGCAGCCCTCGCAGAATCACATCTGCGCTTTCGCGGCGCACCACATCTGCCAGCAGACCCTCGTCCGCAATCACACGGACATTCTTAAGCTCCGATGTAATCTCCCGCAGCATTTTAAGCCGAGCCTTTGGAGAAAACACATAGGTTTTTGCCGTCTGCGACATCACCGCAACCACTACTTCGTCAAACATGGCGCTCGCGCGGCGAATAATATCCAGATGTCCGAGCGTAGGCGGCGAAAAGCTGCCCGCGTATACCGCCTTCATCCCTTAAATCCTCCGCACGAAATCGATGGCCGTTTCTCCATAGCTACGCGTATCGTAGATTTCAAAGCCGTCCGGAACGCTTATCTGCGCGTCCCGTCTGCGCTCGCACACAATCACCACATCGCCGCTCAGCGCGTCCACGTCAAGCAGACGCTCCATCGCATCGCCGTAGACGTCTACCATGCGATACGGCGGATCCAGAAATACAAGATCGAACCGGCCCTTCAGCGCGGCAATGGCGCTGCGGTAATCCGATTTCATAATCTGGACACGCGCTTCCACTTCATCCTTGAGTACATTCACGGCGTTTCTTGAAATTACTTCAATCGCACGCCGGGAATTATCTGCAATCACAGCCCGCGCTGCGCCGCGGCTCAACGCCTCCAGTGCCAGCGCGCCGGTCCCGCCAAAGAGATCCAGCACCGCTGCATCCGGCACGCGGCTGCCCAGTATATTGAACAACGAACCCCGTATCTTATCCGAGGTTGGCCGGGTCTGATCGCCAGGCGGAGCGAACAGCGTTCTTCCCCGCGCTTCTCCTGAAATAATGCGCATAGCTTCACCTATGATATTTGTCGTAATTATATCACAATTAGCGCACGTTTGCAAACCTTATTTTCGCAATTAAATCAAATTTCAGCCATGCAGCGCTATTGTTCATAATAATTTTACGTTTTCCTGGCAGCCGAGCCAGCCTTCCGCGCCCTTATTTTGGTTCAATTCATCCGTTCATATACCTTCGGCACGCGTTCGGAAAATCCCAGCATGATTTCATAGGGTATGGTACCTGCCAGCTCTGCCAGTTCGTCGGGCGTGATGCGCTCCGTACCCTGCGCGCCCATCAGCACTACCTCGCTGTTCATATCCGCCTGGGGAATATCCGTCACGTCCAGCATCAGCATGTCCATGCACACATTGCCCACGACCCGAGCGCGCCTGCCGCACACCAGTGCATAAGCGCGGTTGCTCAATGCACGCAGGTAACCGTCGCCATAGCCGATGGGCACGGTCATCACCCGCATATCTCGCGTCGCGTAGAAGGTGCGCGAATAGCCGATGCTTTCACCTGCCGCGATGCGCTCGATGCGC
>CAKUDW010000075.1 GCA_934645275.1 uncultured Clostridia bacterium | reverse complement strand
CATGAAAACGATGTGCGCCGCGTGAGCCGTGCGATCGAGGTCTACCGCCTGACGGGGCGCACCCAGCGCGAGCAGGCTGAATTGGACGCCGCGCGTGAAGGGGATTACGATGAAAGGCTGTTTGTGCTTTCCTGGTCTCGAGAGGTACTCTATCGGCGAATCGATCAGCGGGTAGAGCGGATGCTCGAAGCGGGGCTGGTAGACGAGGTGAAGCGCCTGCGCGCCGATGAGGCGCGGCATCCAACCGCGCTTCAGGCCATTGGCTACAAGGAAATCGCAGCTGCGCTGGATGGCGCGCTTTCTATGGACGAGGCCATCGCACTGGTCAAGCAGCTTTCGCGCAATTATGCTAAAAAGCAGATGACGTGGTTCAGGCGCGATCCGCGCGCGATCTGGATTGAAGCCGAGGGGCGCGGCGCGGACGATATTGCAGACGAAATACTTTCGAAATCGGAGGATTAATTCCATGAGCAGCATCAGATTGCCCGAGCTGAGCGCGGGCGTAGAAGCGCTGATCGCGCGCGCCGAGACGGATTGCACCGCGGCCTTTAAGCGCGTAGATGAAATTGAATTTGGAAATACCCGGCGAATTATCGCTGCTTTTCAAAGGCATCGCGTGTCCGCACGGCACTTTGCGCCTACGACCGGCTACGGCTACGATGATATCGGCCGCGATACGCTGGGCGAAATCATGGCAGAAGCGCTGAGTATGGAATGCGCGATGGTGCGCCCGCACATCGCGTCCGGCACACACGCGCTGGCGCTGTGCCTGTACGGCGTGCTGCGTCCCGGCGATTTGATGATTTCTGGCGCGGGCAAGCCTTACGATACCATGGAGGAAGTGATTGGCCTGAGCGGCGAACCGGGCTATGGTTCGTTGAAGGATTTGGGCGTCGATTATCGGCAGGTAGAGCTAAAGGACGGTAGAATCGACGTGCAGGGCATTCTGGATGTGCTCGCGCCGAACGCGAAGCTGGTATTGCTTCAGCGCAGCCGCGGCTATGACTGGCGGCCGTCACTGTCCGTGGCGGAGCTGAACGCGGCCATTTCCGCTATCCATGCGGCGCGTCCGGACGTGTGCGTGATGGTGGACAATTGCTACGGTGAATTTACCGACAGTGCAGAACCGGCGGCGGATCTGATGGCCGGCTCGCTGATTAAGAATCCCGGCGGCGGGCTTGCGCCCACCGGCGGCTATGTCGCGGGCAGACGTAAATATGTGGAAATGGCGGCATGCAGGCTCACTTCGCCCGGCGTGGGGCCTGAAATCGGCTCCTATGCGGGCAGTTATCAGCCCTTCTATCAGGGGCTTTTCCAGGCGCCGCATACCGTAGCGCAGGCGGTTAAGAGCGCTATTCTTGCCGC
Source organism: uncultured Clostridia bacterium (assembly GCA_934645275.1). Next base: position 7,227 of record CAKUDW010000075.1, on the reverse strand, counting down.
GCGCGTGTTCGAACTGCTGGGGTTTCAGGTCAATCCAGCTTACGATGCGCCGCGCAACGATATTATTGAGGCCATACGCTTCGGCAGCGCTGAAAAGCTGATTCGCTTCATTCAGTGCATACAGTTCTGCTCGCCTGTGGACGCAGAAGCCGTGCCGGAGCCGTGGAGCATGCCCGGCTATCAGGATCAGGTGATCATGGCGGCGGGCACCTTCGTGTCTGGCGCTTCGGTGGAACTGAGCGCCGATGCGCCCATCCGCGAGCCCTACATTGCCTATCTTCAGGGCGCGCTTACGTATGCGCATGGCCGCATCGGCATTTCAGGAGCGGTGCAGATGCTGCTCAATGAGGGATTGATTTCGCTTTGAGGGGTGTTGTATGTCCGCTGATAGAATCTTAGCGGATTGCCATTAAAGGGGAAGGGGAAACGTGTGAGAAATTGAGTTTCTCACGATGTTCCGGGTACTTATCGATAAACTAAGCGCGGATTTTCCAAACGGAAAATCCGCGCTGCCTTATAAAGGAAAGCGTATGGTCATTCAATATTGCGGTGACGAGCTTCCATCTTTGCATGGTCGAGCTGCATTTTCTCTTCCAACATGATGATGATGATGTCATACAGTAGGAAGCAGTGCTGCTCAAACAGTGCGCCCATCGGCTGAATGGAGGGTACGCAGCGATTGTCTGTTCCATTGAACACGCAGGCAGGCACGAAGAGCACATAATCTGCCAGCGCGGGTGTTTTCTGTTTGGGCGTGCCGGTGACGACAGCAATGGTTGCGCCGGTCTTTTTAGCCTGCTCTACTACGTAGTGAATGTGGCCAATCTGTCCGGAACCATTTACGGCGATAAAGAGATCGCCGGAAGCCATGCCAGGCGTGGTGTCGTCCCAAATCCAATGAACTTCCTTGCCCAAATGCATCAGGCGCATTGCGAATGCGCGTGCGGCGATGCCTTCACGTCCAACGCCCATTACAAAAATGCGTTTTGCAGCGATGATTGCGTCCATGAAAGCTTCCAACTCTGGAATATCTTGTGCGGCAAATACCTTTCGGTGTTCTTCAAGAACGGTGTTGTACAGCTGTTCGTATCTGGTTTTGGTATCCATATTCATGCTCCTTTCAAAATCAGCTTTGTGCCCGGCTGCGAATGCGCTGTGCCTGCTTGTCGGAAATGTAGTTTAAGCCCATAACAATAATCAGAATCGTGCCCCAGATCAGCTTTTTGGCATAGGGAGAGAAGCGCAGGATGGTGAACGCGCTGGAGAGCAGCTGCATCAGAATAATCGCGCACACTACGCCGGCAGTTTTGCCGCGCCCGCCGTCGGGATGGATGCCGCCGATTACACATACCAGCATGGCTTGCAGCTGATACGTATCGCCATAACCCACCTTTGCTGAATTGACGCGACTGATAATGATTAATCCGGCAATGCCGCTCAGGATGCCGATGAGTACGAATATACCCATGCACATGCGTTCATTGTTGATGGCGGAAAATCTTGCGGCGATGGGGTTGCCGCCGTAGAGATACAGCTTGCGGCCAAAGCCCGTGCGCCCAAGTACGAAAGCCAGAAGCAACGCTGCTGCGATGAACATTAAAAAGATTACTGGAATGCCAAGTACTTCTGCAGTACCAAAGGCCGTGAAGGCTTCCGGCAGACCGGTGATGCCCTTGCCGCCAGTCAGCGCCATGCCGATGCCGGTGTAGAGTGTCATTGTGCCCAGCGTGGCGATCAGCGGGAGCGCCGATAGTTTAGCTACCATAAAACCGTTGAACAGGCCAAACAGCGTAGAGCTGGCAATGGCGACGGCAACGGCCAATGGAATGGCGGTGCCCTTGCTCAGACCTGGGAACCAACGACCGGTGAGAATCATCGCTGCAAATATGCCGGAGGTATTGGCGTTGGCTACAATGGACAGATCAATGCCGCCGATCATGAACGAGAGCATCATTCCCATCGCCAGAAAACCAAATTCTGGAATTTGATAAGCCATGGAACGCAGGTTGCGCGCAGAGTACATCGAGTTTCCGAAAGTAAAGGCAAATACGATCATTACCAGCAGAAGGACGCAAATCAGGATGACCAGATTTCGTTCGCTCTTGACATACTTTTTCAGTTTATCCATATCAGCTATCCTCCTGTTATTCAGTGAAAATCAGATTCCTGCGGTTCTTCAATCTGGCCTGATAGGAGGTGACGGCCACGGAGATGACCAGCAGCGCGCCTACAAACAGATTGTTCCACGAGGAAGACAGCCCCAGGAAGATCAGCGTGGTATTGAGCAGATAAATCACCAGCGTACCCAACAGCACGCCCAGCACTTTGCCCTGACCGCCGGTAGCCTTTGTACCGCCGATAACCGCGCCTGCAATGACCATCAGCTCGTCGCCAACCAGTTTGTTGGGGTATACAGCATTTACCTGAGAAATGTACATCACGCCCATAATACCGGCTGTAACGCCGATGTAGCCATACACGAACAGACGGATTTTCAGCGGATTGAAACCTGCGCGCACGGCAGATTCTTCAGAATTGCCCAGTGCCATTACGCCCCGGCCGATCATCGTTCGATTGATGATGAACCAGGTGACGGCCATGACAATGATTACCGGAATTACAGAGGTGGTGAGTCCCATCACGCCTGCCGCCGTATTCAGCTTAAACAGGGTAGAGGAGCCAAAGTTGCTCAGACAGCTGGGAATGAGTCCCGCGCCAAAGGTTTTGGCGCAGATAAACGTAGTCATCACACCGTGGAACAGGTTTTGCGTGCCAAGCGTGATAATGAATGCGGGCAGGCGCAGCCAATGCACCAACAGCGCATTGCACAGCCCCAGGAGCAGGCCGGTAATCATGGCAAATCCAAATGCGAAAGCGAGTGAATTGATGCCCGCGCTGATCATTACATACGCAGCTACATAACTGCCGAACAGCGCCGTTGCCATGAAGGATACGTCGATGCCGCCTGAGAGCATGACCATCAGCAATCCCATGCCCACGACCAGCGTGCAGGAGGAAGAGCGGATGATATCAAATAGCGTTTCAAAGCTCAGAAACATCGGATTGACCACGGCGACCAACGCGCAGTAAAGCAGAATGATGGCAATCAGAATTTTTTCAGAACCGTTTACAATTTTACGTTTCATGCATTTTCCCGCCTTTCTGCATGCGCGCCGGCGTCGCCAATCATGGTCGCAATGCGCGCTGCAATGTCAGGCTGCGCAAGGTCAGTTTCATCCAATTGGGCGACACAGCGATGATTGGCCATAATCATTACGCGGTTTGAGTTGGCCAGCAATTCTTCAATTTCGTCTGTAATCAGAATAACGGACATTCCTTCAGAGGCAAAGCGCTGAATCAGTTCATAGATTTCGGCCTTGGAGCCAATATCCACGCCTACAGTGGGAGTGTCCATGATAAAAAGCTTAGGCTTGGTACCGATCCATTTGGCAATTACGCTCTTTTGCTGATTGCCGCCGGAGAGGGAGCCGGCCGGCGTTTCTACGGAAGGCGTGCGCACGCGCAACTGTTTGACGCTATCCTGCGCAAAGCGCAGTTCGCGTTCACGGTTGAGCAGTATACCGTCGGAAAGTTCGTCCACAATTGCAGAGGAGAGATTCTCGCGCACACTGCGATCACCGAAGAGGCTCTGCGTGGCCCTGTCCTCAGGCAAGAGCGCGATGCCGATTTTCTTAGCTTTGTGGGGCGATTTGATTTCAACCACGCGCCCATCAAAACGGATTTCACCGGATTCCGGCGGATTCAGCCCAAACAGCGACAGGGCAAGCTCGGTTCTGCCCGAGCCCAGAAGCCCGGTTACGCCCAGAATATCACCGCGGCGTACATTGAAGGAAATGTCCTCATAGCTGCCCTTTTTGTTCAGGTGTTTGACCTCCAGCAGCGAGGAATTGTCCTGCGTGACGCGGCGATACCGCGGGTATTCCACGTCGCGCCCAGTCATGTGATAGGCCAGCTTCCTTTCATCCAACGCTTCGGAATCGAAATCGCCGACTTTGCGTCCGTCGCGGAAGATGGTGATCTTGTCGGCTACGCGGAAAACCTCATCCAGTTTATGGCTAATGAATACGATGGCAAGCCCTGCCTGCTTCAATTCGCTGACAACCTTGAGCAGATTATCAACTTCCTGCCGCGTCAGCGCAGTGGTAGGCTCGTCCATAAACAGCAGTTTGGCGTCCTGAGCCAGCGCGCGGCAGATCGCCGTCAACTGACGATTGGCCATCGAAGTTTCCATTACAGTGGCATTCAAATCCAGCTTTACCCCAATGCGTTCGATTTGCGTGCGGGCAATACTGTATACCTCGTTCCAATTCACGGTTTTGCGACCGGATTGGCGGATTTTGCTAATCGCGATGTTCTCGGCGATTGTCATATGATTAAAGAGCGACAAATCCTGATAGATAACCTGGACGCCCTCGTTCATTGCCTGATTTGGCGTAAGGCGCGTATATTCATGACCATTGAGCCAAATTTTGCCCGAATCCGAGGTATACACACCAGAAACTGTCTTGACAAAGGTAGATTTTCCAGAACCGTTTTCACCCGCCAGACAGTGAATTTCACCGCTTCGAATTTCTACGCTTACATCATCAAGCGCCTGAACGCCCACAAAGGCCTTGCTGATGTGCTCGGCGCGCAGGATGATATCTGACATACGTTCGTTCCTCCATTTACGAATGCTGCCCGACCGAAGCCGGGCAGCAGAGGTTAATCATTTCGAATCCAAGGATTAGAAGTTATAGTCGTCGATGTTGTCGGCGGTGAACACCAGCGGCGCGAAACCGTAAGCGATGTTGCCTTCGCGGGTAATGGATTCATAGCCGGTGATCTTCAGATCAGCGCCGGTTTCAACGCCCTGGCCGGAAGCCAGCAGGTAAGCGGCGTAGCAGGTGGCATAGCCCGCGTCCGCAGGACGCCAAGCCTGACCATGAACCATGGAACCGTCCTTGATGTAGGTAGCGGACATGGAGGGAATAGCCAGAGAGACAACCTTGATATCCTCGCGGCCCTTATCCTTAATAGCCTGAGCAATGCCGCCGCCATGTGCAGAGCAGTCGAAGATAGCGGTCAGATCCGGATAGGCCTTGAGCAGCTCAACCGTCTTATCGTAAGCGCCTTCGATGCTGTTGCCATCCTCGTAGGGCTCTTCAGAGACATTGGTCATCTCGGGAGCATTTTCGGCAATGTAAGCGCAGGCAGCATTGTACCACGCCATATGGGTATCCATGGTCAGGCCGCCAACGAAGCCGGCATACTGGCCCTTACCGCCAGTGGCGTTTACGATGGCTTCGCCCATGAGCGCGCCGAAGTCTTCATTTACAAATGCTTCAACATCCAGGTCTACGCTGTCGGCGATGCCGGGAGCCTCGTGGGTTACGACGATGATGCCGGCTTCACGCGCCTTCTGAATGGTGGGTACCAGTGCCTGGGGATCGTTGGGAACGCAGCAGATTGCATCCACGCCCTGGGAAATCAGATCTTCCATGATGGAAATCTGGAGCGCCGGGTCGCCGCTTTCAGGAGTGAGCACATAGCAATTCAGACCGGTGTCTGCAGCCAGCTGGGTAACGCCAGCTTCCATGTCGTCGAACCAGGGATCGCTTTGCTTTACGATCATTACGACCGTGTACTCGGAAATGTCCTTTTCCTCTGCGAGGGCGCCGCAGCCCAGCGCGCAGACCAGCATCAGAGCGATAACCAGTGCGAGAACCTTTTTCATTTGGGATTACCTCCTTATATTTTTAACGCTCACGCGTTAAATTCCTCTATGACGCCTATATTATATTTGTCATACGGCATAAAAATGAATGGAGAAATCCGCGCTTTTGGTGAATAAATCAATGTTCTGTATCCATGCTATCGGCATACTCGCGGTATTCTGAGGGCGATACACCTGCAATTCGCCGGAAAGTGCGACTGAAATAGTGCTGGTCGTTAAAACCCACGGCAAAGGCTATTTCATAGACGCGCATGTCGCTTTCGTTCATCAGGCGCTTGGCCTGTTCTACGCGATACTTGTTTAGATAGTCATTGATATTTTCGCCGTATTCGCGCTTAAAGGCGTTGCCGAGATAGTTGGCGGAATAATTCATTTCAGATGCGATACGGTTTACGGAAAGATTCGGTTCGGCGAAGTGCGCGCGAATATAATCCGCCGCTCTGTGGGAAAGACTGCGATTCTGATCCCGGTAGGTTTTAGGAATATCCTTGCGTAGCATGTCGAACGCTGCGACGGCACGCGCGCAGAAGCGCGCGCATTGCGCTGCCGTGCGCACGCCGGGGAAAAGCAGTTCCTTCATGACGCTTTCAGTGAGCATGACGTCGTTTTCCAGCATCACGGACATCAGCGTGCTGGCAATGCGGCATCCTATAAAGCTCAATTGCATTTCATTGAATGAAGCATTATCGAGAACAAGAGTCGCCAGCTGTGTCAACTCAGCTTCCGCCTGGTCGCAGTCGAGCCGTCTGGCATGCATTTCCATGGCTTCAATCAGGCGCTGTGCCTGGTTGAACGCTGTATTTTTCCGGTAGTCTTCAATGATAAATATGCGCTCTGACTGAAAAACCGCGCGCAGGTCGATGGCACTGTTGGCGGCATGATATGAATCGCATACGTGTTCCAGACCGCGCACCTGTTCGCCCTTCCCGATGAAGGCTTCTACGCCTGCAATTTCTGCGAGGGCTCGAGCTGTATCAGAAAGCAGTTTTTCCATTTTGAGCGCGTCCAGGGGGACGGCCGATGCAATCAACAAAACATAGCGCGCATTTTCCATATTGAACAGGTTGGCGCCGGGCACGTCTGCAAGTACGCGCTCGATTTCCTGGCCCGCGCGCCGCAGTGCGACCTGGAAGTCCATTTCGCTCAGAGTATTTGCAGTGCGGCAAATCAAAATCAGCGCGCAGGTGAAGTAATTCCCGCGCAGGTCTACGCCGTAAAGCCGCCGCAACTCATCCAAGCGGCTGGAATCTATCGTGCCGTCCAAAATATCGGATAGCATTTTTTGCTTGATTACATCGCGCTGACTGCGCACGAATTGATACAATGCTTCGTTTTCCCGAGCTTTACGCGCGTTTTCTTCAAGCAAATCGAACAGTTTCTGACCAATGGAGGATACGTCGGCGGGGGAGATGGGCTTGAGAATGTAGTCGATTGCACCGTAACGCATCGCTAATTGCGCATAGTCAAATTCTTCATAGCCGGATATAATG
>CAKUDW010000074.1 GCA_934645275.1 uncultured Clostridia bacterium | reverse complement strand
CGGCGGTTTTGCGGATATGTTTTCCCGTAAAAACAGCCGCAACTTCACCAAGGGAGTGCGCATTGATCTGGACGGTAACAAGGTTACAGTGGATGTGACCATCGTGGTGGAATACGGCTCGCCTGTGCCGGACGTGGCGCACAGCATTCAGGAGAATGTGAAAAAGGCCATCGAGACAATGAGCGGTCTGGACGTGCATGCGGTGGACGTGCATGTGAGCGGCGTGAGCTTTGAGCGCGAGCAGCGCGCAGCTGCGGAGTTGGATGAGCAGCGCAGAAAGATGCTGGAAAAGACCGATGAAGCCGCTGCGGTTGCGCCGGCTGCACAGGTCGAACCGGAGCCCGAAAACGAGCCCGAGGATGAAGATATCGAAGCGGCGGACGAAGCGGACGAGGAATAATTCCGCCCGTGAACCGCATTGCTTTCAACAAAGGGGTGAAAAACCATGAAGCTGAATTTTGGAAAGAAATTGGTTCTGTTTTTACACTGGCTGCTCTCGATTATTGGCGTAGCATTAGCCGCCTGCCTGTGCGTGTGGCCGGATTTTATCTATGGATTGTTTGACAGCGCCTACGCCGCCATGGGCAAGCGCACCACGGATATCATCGGCGCTGCGGTGTTGGCGGTGTATGTGCTGCTGAGCGTGTTGGCAGTCATGTTCATCTTTTCTGGTCGTCAGAAGCGCCATGAGCGCGGCTTCATAACTGTGGATTCAAGTGATGCGGGCAAGACGCGCATTGCTGTGGGCGCGGTGGAGCAGATGATTCGTCAGGCCGTGCGCATGGTGGACGGCATCACGGAAATGAAGACCAACATTATTAATCTGGACGACGCTATTTCCATAATTGCAAACGTGACCATCGCGAGCGGCGCGCATATTCCCACTGTCACAGTAAATATTCAGCGCGCGATCCGCAGCTACATAGAGCTCAATTGCGGCGTGGCTGTGCGCGAGGTAAGCGTAAGCGTGCATGCGGTAGACGGCATGGCGAAAGAGACGCGGGCCACACCCGTCAGTGCGCCTGTGCCGGAGCACAGACAGGCTGAATATAGCGCGCCTGAGCGTTCTGAAGTTTATGCTGCCCCGGAAACGCCTGCTGAAACGACAGAAATGCCGGAGCAGGCTCACGAAGCGGAAGCTATGGAAAATACGCAGGAAGATAATGAGGCTTGATTTATGAACAGAACGATGGCCCGCGCGCGCGCGATGCAGTTGATTTACGAAAGCGAGATGGGCGGAGACGGCGGCGATGAGACGCGTTTTAACCTGCTCGGCGTTGAACCGAACGAGGAAGAAGCGGACTACATGGAACGCATGTTCAAGGGCGTTTCAGAAAACATGAACCGTCTGGATGCGGACATAGCCGCAAATCTTCGCGGTTGGACGCTGGAGCGCCTGTCGCGCGTGGATTTGGCAATACTTCGGCTCGGCGCATATGAGCTGATGCTGGGCGAAATCCCCGCCGGAATCGCCATCAACGAGGCTGTGGAACTGGCAAACCGGTATTCCACGGAAAAAGCGGGTCCGTTTATAAACGGAGTACTGGGCAGTATTTCACGCGCAGCAGCAGAATAAGGCGTGTTATGCCCGGAGAAGTTCTGAGACAAATTGCGGCCGGCGGCCCTCAATGTGGGACGCCGGCTGTTTAAGGTACTTAGGGAAACGGCGTGCCTGTAACGGCCGCTTCTCATGTGCTTTTTTCTAGAGGATGAATAGAATTCACGGTCCGGTGATATTCGCCGGGCAGATTGCAGCGAGGACAGGACGCGATGATGGAAATGGATCGTGCGTTGAGCGTCAGCGAGTTGAACGAATATGTGCGCGTATTGCTGGCGGGCGACGTGCTGCTCAGAAATGTCGAGGTGGCCGGTGAAATTTCCGGATATAAGCACCATATCAGCGGGCATCGCTATTTTTCGTTGAAAGATGCCGGAGCGCGCGTGCAGTGCGTCATGTTTCGGCAAAATGCGATGTCGTTGGATTTTCAGCCAAAGGACGGCATGCAGGTGCGTGTGAATGCGAGCGCGTCGATTTTTCCACGCGATGGCAGCTATCAGCTCTATGTGAGCCGGATGCAGGAACGTGGGGCAGGCGGTCTGTACCAGAAGTTTGAACAGCTCAAGCACAAACTGGCGGCGGAAGGTCTGTTCGACCCGGCCATCAAGCGCGAGATACCGCTGAAACCAAAGTATATCGGCGTGGCCACGTCGGCTACGGGCGCGGCTGTGCGGGATATTATTCGCGTGGCGCGTAGGCGCAATCCGAACGTCGGTATTATTCTTGCGCCGTGCGCAGTGCAGGGCGCGGACGCTGCGGATGAAATTGTGGGAGCCATTCGAGCGCTCAATCTCGACGGTCGAGCGGATGTGATTCTGGTTGGGCGCGGCGGTGGATCCATTGAGGATTTGTGGGCATTTAATGAGGAGCGCGTTGCCCGTGCGATTGCTGGCTCCAGCATTCCAACAGTTTCCTGTGTGGGCCATGAAACGGACTTTACCATTGCGGATTTTGTGGCTGACGTGCGCGCGGCTACTCCATCCATGGCGGCTGAGATCGCCGTTCCGGTCGTGGCGGATATGAAAAGGATACTCGCTGGACTGTTGCAGCGCTTCAATTCAGCGCTGCAACAGTCCAACCGCCTTCGCAGGGCACGTTTGGAACGTTTGGCGGCGGCACCGGTACTGCAAGATCCGCGGCGCGCGCTGATTGAACCCCGGCGAAGGGGCGTGGAGGATCTGTGCGCCGCGTGCGGCGCGCGTGCTTTGGAACGATTGCGCTTGGGCCGAGAACGGATGGCGCGCGTGGAAGCCAAGCTCCAGGCACTTAATCCCGCAGCTGTGCTCGGGCGTGGTTACGCCTGCGTTTCCGTAGACGGACACATCTGCTCGTCCGTTTCTGACCTTGTGCCGGATATGCGCGTTCGGCTGCGCTTCTCGGATGGCAGCGCGTACGCCCGAATTACGGATACCTCAAATGAGATCGGAGATAAGGAAAAATGAAAGAGGAAAAGCTGAGCTTCGAGGCCGGAATGCAGGAGCTTGAAACGCTTGTAAAGGCGCTTGAGACTGGTGAAATGACGCTGGATGAGTCTTTCAAGGCGTATGAGCGCGCGATGGCACTCAAGGATGCGCTCGAGAAGCTGCTGGACGAGGGCGATAAGCGCATCCTCGTACTCACCGGCGAAGGCGAAACTGAAATGAACGCGGAGGAAATTAAATGAAGACGCTGAAGGAATACGCAGCGGCGGTTAACGCCAGGCTGGCGACGATATTGCCGGAGCTCGCTGAAAACAGCTATACTGAGGGCGAAATGCCGGAGCTGTTGGCACGCTCAATGAAATACAGCCTGCTGGCGGGTGGTAAGCGGCTCCGGCCTGCGATGCTGCTGGCGGCGATCGACATGCTCGGCGGCGACTGCGAGCGCTGGCTGGATTTTGCCTGCGCCGTTGAAATGATCCACAGCTATTCGTTGATTCATGACGATCTGCCAGGCATGGACGACGATACCATGCGGCGTGGCCGTCCGACGAACCATGTGGTATTCGGCGTTGGCCAGGCAATTTTGGCGGGCGACGGTCTGCTCAACTGCGCGTTTGAAACGATGCTGCGCACGGCTCTTGCCGCACCTTGCGACGCGCGGCGTGCGCTGCGGGCCATTTATGAAATTGCGACCGGTTGCGGCGTATCGGGTATGATCGCCGGCCAGGTGATGGATTTGTACTGCGAAACGAACGGCGTCGCCTCTGAAGCAGCGCTCAGTTACATTCAGCGTGGCAAGACAGCATGCATGTTTATTTACCCGCTGCGAGCGGCGGGACTGCTCTGCGGCGCGTCCGAGTACGAAATCGATGCGCTAGGGGCCTATGGTGAAGCCTTTGGCCGCGCATTTCAGACAGTGGACGATCTGCTGGACGTAGTGGGCGACGCGACTGAAATGGGTAAGACGCTGGGCAAGGACGCGGAGCAGGGTAAGCTCACGATGGTTTCCATGCACGGCGTGGACGGCGCGCGCCGCGCTGCTGATGCGCAGACGCAGAAGGCTCTGGATGCGCTCTCCATATTCGACGGCCGCGCAGATTTCTTCCGTGAGCTGATTCAGAATATGGCGTCGCGCAGCAACTGACGCGGAGGCGCCATGTTGCGAATTTCATTTTGACGATTGAGGAAGAACAAATGCTGAAGGATCTGAAGGGGCCTGAACAGTTAAAGCAGATGTCGCTCCCGGAGCTTGATGCGCTTGCACAGGAAATTCGCCGTGAGCTAATCTCCACCGTCTCCGAATGTGGCGGTCATTTGGCCTCCAATCTGGGCATCGTGGAGCTTACCATTGCGATGCACCGCGTGTTCAACTGCCCGGAAGACAAATTTCTGTTCGACGTGGGTCATCAGAGCTACGTACACAAGTTGCTCACAGGCCGCTACGAGGCTTTTCACACGCTTCGCAAGGAAGGCGGCCTGAGCGGCTTCCCGAATACTGAGGAAAGCGCTTGCGATACTTTTACTGCGGGGCATGCATCCACGGCGATTTCCGCCGCGCTGGGAATTGCGCGTGCACGGGATATCCGCCATGAGAAGTATAATGTGGTCAGCGTAGTGGGCGACGGCGCGCTCAACGGCGGCATGTGCTACGAGGCGCTGGACGACGCCGGGCAGAGCAGGACGCGTATGATCGTGATTCTGAATGACAACGAGATGTCCATTTCCCGCAATGTCGGCGCGATAAGTCTGTATTTGAACGGCTTGCGCCAAAGCCGTGGATACAGAAGCTTTAAGCGCGGCGTTCGACGGGCGCTGGAGCGCATTCCGGGCATTGGTACGCCGATTTTTAAGTTCATCGAGAAAATCAGGGATGCGTTGAAGTCGCTGTTTGTGGACGGCAAGTTTTTCGAAGCGCTGGGGTTTACCTACGTCGGACCGATTGACGGCCATGACCTGAAGCATCTGATTCGTGTGCTTGAACGCGCCAGGACCGATAAGCGGCCTGTGCTGATCCATGTGGTCACACAAAAGGGACGGGGTTACAGCCCGGCAGAGGATCGGCCGGACGCGTTCCATGGCGTTGCGCCGTTTTATATCGATTCCGGCAAGACGCGTAGCGCCGGGCGGCCGGCGTTCAACGGTAAGCTGGCGGCGGCGCGATTGTGCGATTTGGCCGCGCAGGACGAACGCGTTTGTGTGGTCACGGCCGCAATGGTGGCCGGCACGGGTATGATGGAATTCCAGCAGCGCTATTCTAAACGTTTCTTTGACGTCGGCATTGCAGAGGAACATGCCGTCACGATGGCGGCGGGACTGGCGAGCGCAGGCATGCGCCCGTTTGTGGCCATATATTCTACCTTCCTTCAGCGCAGCTACGATCAGATTCTGAACGACGTGTGCCGCTGTCAGCTGCCGGTTACGTTCCTGCTGGATCACGCAGGCTTCGTGGGAGCGGACGGTAAGACGCATCAGGGGCTGTACGACCTGAGCTATCTGCGTGCGATACCAAATCTCATCATTGCCGCGCCGCGCAGCTGCCGCGATTTGCTGCGGATGATTGATTTGAGCCTTGAATGCGGCAAACCCATGGCCATTCGCTATCCTAAGGATGCGCTAGAAGCACAGGACGCGCCTGAGCAGGGCGCGCGCTTCGCTATTGGCGAATGGGAGACGTTATTTGAAGGCGGCGACGTGGTGTTTTTTGCAGAGGGCCCGATGGTGCAGCTGGCCGTGCAGTGCGCACTGGCGCTCAATGGACGCGGTGTCGGCGCGGGCGTGGTGGACGCGCGCTTTATCAAGCCCATGGATGAGGCCATGCTGCTTGCGCAGAGTCGGAAAGCGCGCCTTGTGGCCACGATTGAAGAAAACAGCGTGCTCGGTGGACTGGGCGAAGGCGTTGTCCACGCGCTGGCGGAACATGGCCTTGAAAGGCCTATCGAGATATTCGGCGCGTCGGATGCGTTCGTCTCGCATGCGCGCGTTTCGCGCCAGCGGGAAATGAATGGACTTACGCCCGTGGCGATCTGCGCGCGTATCGAGGCGCGGCTTGCCGCGATTGGGGAGGAAGCGCAGTGAAGAAGCGCCGCGCGGATATCGCGCTGTATGAAGAATTAAATCTTGAATCCATTGCGCTTGCGCGTGCGCTGATTATGGAAGGGCGCGCGTTCTGCGGCGACAACCGGATCATGAGCGCCAGCGAGAGCGTGCGCATGGGTGCGCCGCTGCGCGTGAAGGGTGCGCTTGATCCATATGTCAGTCGTGGCGCGCACAAACTCAAGCGCGCGCTGGATGTGTTCCATATTGATCTGACAGCTCGCGCATGCGTGGACGTTGGCTCTTCCACAGGCGGGTTTACGGATGTAATGTTGCGCGCAGGCGCAGCGCACGTCTGCTGTGTGGATGTGGGCTACAACCTGCTGGATTACCGGCTGCGCAGCGATTCGCGGGTTACGGTGTTGGAGCGCACGAACGCCCGGCATCTGACGGCGGCGCATTTCGACATTCAACCTGACTTTGGCACGACGGACGTATCCTTTATTTCGCTGAAGGTCATACTGCCGGTGGTGCTGCCATTGTTGGGCGGAAAGCGCGAATTTGTGGCGCTGGTTAAGCCACAGTTTGAAGCCGCGAAGGAAGATGTGGGCGCAAAGGGCGTGGTGCGCGACCGCGAGGTACATCGGCGCGTGCTGGAAGACATTATCGGCTTTGTAGCCGCCACGCCTTGGGCAGCGGCTGGACTGGATTATTCGCCCGTGCGCGGGCCGGAAGGCAACATCGAGTTTCTGCTGCACCTGCTTCCGCGCGACGATGGGTACTCGGATATTCCCTCTGAAGTGATTAATGACATAATTTCGCGAGCTTATGACAAATTTTTTAAATCGACTTGAGGGGGCTTGTAACTTCGGTTTTGTCTGGTATATTGTATATATGGACGTGAGGTGAGTCGCTTGCAGTTCCGCAGGGTGGGCATGGTTTGGCGCAGTTCCAAACGCGAGAGTCTGGAGGTTGCCGGCGAATTAATCGATCTTTTAGGTGAATATGATATTTCCGTTGTGACCAGCGATGCGCTGGCCGCTGCACTGGGGCGTCCGCACCTGGCGGCAGAGGATGCGCTTGGTACGTGCGACCTGATTATAGTGCTCGGGGGCGATGGGGCGATTCTTTCGGCGCTGGATTGGGCGTTGCCGAACGATATTCCCGTTCTGGGCGTCAATTTCGGGCGGCTCGGCTTTCTGACGGAAATTGATCCGTCGAGCTTAAAGCAGGATATCACTGCCTTGCTCGATGGAAAGTATACGCTTGATACCCGGACGACGATGACCATTAAGGGGCTTAATCAGCGTGATTTTTTTGCGCTGAATGAAATCGTCGTCACGCGCGCTACGCCTGCGGTTCGCGTGCTCTCGCTCGAAATCGAAGTGAACGGTACGCTGGTGGACCGCATTTCCGGCGATGGCCTGATTGTGGCCAGTGCGACCGGTTCCACGGCCTATTCGCTCTCAGCGGGCGGCCCGATTGTAATGCCTGGGCTGGACTGCTTTGTGATTACGCCGATATGCGCGCACACGATGACGGCGCGGCCTGTGGTGGTATCCTCGGGCGACGCGGTAACCGTGCGCATTCTGGATGACCGGGGCGGTGCGCACGCCGTACTCGACGGCCGAAAGGAAGTTGCGCTGTCTGGACAGTCGCCGCAGATTACGATTCTGCGGTCTGATATGCGGGCGCGTTTTGTTCGCCTTCACGATCGCAATTATTTCAGCTTGCTGCGGGGCAAGCTATCCGAATGGACGCATTGAAGAACTGATGTTATAGAACTGCCACGGGAAGGAAGAAGCCGGACATGAAGAGCGCGCGCCACAATCTGATTCTCGAGATCATTGAAAATAAGGACATTGAAACTCAGGAAGAACTTGCCGAAGAACTTTTGAACCACGGCGTGAAGGTCACACAGGCCACCGTTTCGCGCGATATAAAGGAACTGCGCCTGCTTAAGGTGCTCTCGGATCATGGTGGCTACAAGTATGCCACGGTAGAGCGTGCCGAAAAGGGCATGAATGATCGCTTTATTCGCATTTTGACGGAATCCGTGGTCAGCATTGAGTGCGTCAATAACATGATGGTGCTCAAGACGCTTCCTGCCAGCGCTTCTGCGGCGGGTGAAGCCATCGATTCCATGAAGTGGAACGAGGTGCTCGGTACCATCGCGGGTGATAACACGCTGCTGATTATCGGCCGCTCAGAAGAAGCGGTCGAGGCCATACAGAACCGATTCAACAATCTGGTGAAGAGATAAAACCATGCTGCTGGAACTGACAATCAAAAATATTGCCCTGATTGAATCGCTGCGCATTGAATTTGTGCAGGGATTCAATGTGCTTACAGGTGAAACGGGCGCGGGCAAATCCATAGTGGTGGATTGCGTGAATCTTGCACTGGGCGGACGCGCCGACCGCGATATCATCCGCAATGGTGCGGAAAAGGGTAGCGTGCAGGCGCTGTTTGACATTTCAAAAAACGAACGGGCGTTGGCGATGGCCGAAGAACTCGGCGTGGATGTGGATGGTGGGATGGTGTGCGTTGCGCGCGAATTGAATCGCAATGGGCGCAATATCTGCCGCATTTCGGGCAGTGTGCTGC
>CAKUDW010000073.1 GCA_934645275.1 uncultured Clostridia bacterium | reverse complement strand
TCCTGAGCCGTTCGGCTACGTAGCCATGAGAAGCGCCATGGTAGCCCATGCGCATGATGCCGTAGCGCTGCGTCCATTCATAGGGGATGGGAAATACCCGGCGCTCCATGGGAATACTCTGATGAAAAGCCGTCTCAAACACGCCGACCTGACGCACGCCGGGCAGCAGGCGACTGAACACGCGAATCGCTTCCAGATAGGGTCCGTTGTGTGCGGGAGCGACGGAAAAATAGGCGCGCATGCCGTCGAGCACTTCGTCCGTCAGAAAATGAATGCCGTAGTGATCCTTGGAGAGCACGGTCTTGTAACCAATGGCGTCAACCTGCGCAATATCGTCGATCGCGCGGAAATCAGAGACCGTTAGCGCGTCAAGAAACAGGCGAATGCCGGATTCGTAGTCTGGTATTGACAGCTTTTCCCGGGAAAAGCTGCCGACAGCGCTCTTATAGGAAAAAATCCCGCGTTCAGAGCCGACACGTTCCACCCGTCCTTCGGCCATAACTTCGAAGCAGGGCATCTGCCAGAGCTTGAATTTCAGCGATGTGCTGCCCGCATTGCAGATAAGAATCATCATGCGCTTCAACCCTCCAGAATTATACATCTATAATCTGTAACCATCTTATCTGCAAGGAAAGAATTTGTCAACGCCTAATCACATATTTGACATTGTCTTGCGCTTGTGTTATCATAAAGATATGGAAAATGCTGCTGAATTGATGACGGGCCTCGTGTTTGACATTGAGGAATTTGCCGTATTTGACGGGCCGGGCATTCGCTGCGCGGTCTTTTTAAAGGGCTGTCCGCTGCGCTGCATGTGGTGTCACAATCCTGAAGGACTTGCACCGCATCCCCAGCGCGTAGTCACGCAATCGCTGTGTATTCACTGCGGCGCATGCAAAGAGGTATGCCAGAGCCCTGAGCACTGCGTGGGTTGCGGGCGCTGCGTAAACGTGTGTCCGCGCGGTTGTATCCGCATTGCGGGTACGCGCATGACGGCGGCCGAAGTTGCCGCGCGCATACGCAAGCAGGCGCCCCTGCTGAAAATGAATGACGGAGGCGTGACCTTTTCAGGCGGCGAGGTGCTAATGCAGGCAGATTTCGTGCGCGCTGTGCGTTCGCTCGTCCCGGAGGTGCATGCGCTGATTGAAACCAGCGGCTATTCCGGCCCTGAAACCTTCCGCAGACTCGCCGAAACGATGGATATGGTCATTATGGATATCAAAATCGTCAATCCGGCGCTGCACAAAAAGTACACAGGCGTGGATAACGCGCCGATTCTCAGAAATTTGGAACAGCTCAAACAAATGGGAAAACTGTTCCGTATTCGCGTACCGTTGATTCCCACGGTTAACGATACGCTCGAAAACATGGAAGAGACCGCTCGGCTGATTGAGGGGGCGCAATCGCTTGAAAAAGTGGAACTGCTGCGTTATAATAAGGCTGCTGGTGCAAAATATGGCGGCGTCGGCCTGACATACAGCCCGGATTTTCCGGAGCAACAGGAACCGCAAATATACACAGAGCCGTTCGAGCGACGCGGTATCCGCGTGGAAATATTGTAAATATACGCATCAAAACTCGAATTTTGTTTTAAAGAACAGCATTGGGGTTTAAATATGCTCGGTATGGAAAACGTTATCCATGGCCACATGCATTGAATTTTAATGGGGAGGTAAAGGAGCTATGAGTAAAATTAAGGCGTTTCGCCATGAACTGAGCCGCGAACGCTGGGATGCGATCAGTGCGCAGATCCAAAATCCGGAGCTGACATTGTCCGCGCGCGCAGCATTGCGGTTGAAGCTGTTTTTGGAAGAGGAACAAATTATCAAAAACCCCGGCGAGCATATTCCGGCTTGGCGAACGATTATTGCCTTTCCAGATATTTACGTCGATGGCGAGCGTGAAAGGCTCACTACAGGGCACTACATTCATGAACAGGGCCGCGTCTGCAATATTTCCAGCGATTGGGAAGGCGTGCTGAAGGGTGGTTTGCTCGAGCGTCGTGAAAAGGCTACGGATGATATGCGTGTGACCATCGATGCCGTAATCGCCTATGCCGACCGCTACGAAATTCCTGAACTGTCCGATGCAATTCGTCATGGTGCGAAGGATTATCTCACCGCCATGCAGATGTTCAGAATACTGCATTTTGCACTCTGGGCCTCTAACGTCTACCACAACACAGTTGGCCGCTACGATCAGTATATGTATCCCTACTATAAGACGGACGTCGACACTGGGCGTCTCACCCCTGAACAGGCGCTCGAGCTCACGGAGGAATTTTTCCTGTCTTTCAACCGTGACAGCGACCTCTACATCGGCATGCAGCAGGGCGACAACGGCCAGAGCCTGATGCTCGGCGGTTGCAAGGCTGACGGCAGCTGCGCCGTGAACGAGCTGACTTACATTTGTCTGAACGCCAGCCTTCACAATCGCTGCATCGATCCCAAAATCAACCTGCGTGTGGATAAGAATACGCCCATCGAACTCTACGAACTCTGCACACATTTGACCAAACAGGGGCTAGGTTTCCCGCAGTATGCCAACGACGACGTCGTTATTCCGGCGCTGATTAAGATGGGCTATGACGAAGCAGATGCGCGCAACTACACAGTTGCTGCCTGCTGGGAATTTATCATTCCAGGTGTGGCCATGGATATTCCCAATATCGGCGCAGTATCGCACGCTGAAGTGGTACGCAATGTAATCCTGCACGAGCTGAAGCAGTGTGACAACTTTGAACAACTGCTTGAAGCTGTGCGCAAGGCTGAAATCGCCGAAGCCGACCGCATGCAGCCGCAGTTTGCACCGCTGTATCTTGAGCCTGCGCCCTATCAGTCCGTATTGATGAGCGATTATACCCATGACATTTCCGAAGGTGCGAAATACAACAACTACGGTATTCACGGCACTGGTTTTGCGACGGCTGTCGATCAACTTGCTGCGGTTGAAAAGTTCGTGTTCGGCGACGGCAGTGTCGACAAGGATGAACTGATTTCCGCCATGGAAAATGACTTTGACGGCAACACTGCGCTCAAACACAAGCTGCGCGAAAGAGCCCCGAAACTCGGTCGCGATGAAAACTGCGCCGAATTGCTGGATACGATGATTCGCTTTTTCCACGACGCTTGGGAGGGCAGAAGAAACGAGCGCGGCGGTATTTTCCGCACGGGTACCGGTTCGGCCATGTATTATCTGTGGCATGCGCGCAATCTGGGTGCAACGGCAGATGGCCGCGCGGCGGGGGAAATGCTGGCAGCAAACTTCTCTCCGTCGCTGCTGCTGACGGATGCAGGCCCACTGTCCGTGCTTCAAGCCATGGCGCGACCGACCCTCGGCCTCGTGTGCAACGGCGGTCCGATGACGCTCGAACTACACGACACGGTGTTTAAGAATGCCGAAGGTATCCGAAAAGTGGCGCAACTGGTGCGCAGCTATATTTTGCTCGGCGGGCATCAGCTGCAGCTCAATGCAGTCAATCGCGAGACGTTACTGGATGCGCAAAAGCATCCAGAAGACCACCAGAACCTAATCGTGCGCGTATGGGGGTGGAGTGGTCACTTTGTTCAGTTGGACAAGGCCTATCAGGATCAGATCATCGAACGCAATTCTTACAATATCTAGGCTATTCTAAACCGCTGATTAAAACGGGCAGCGTTGCGGCAAGCCTTTTTGCATTGCCGCAACGCTGTTTTTTTAGGGTAGGTATTCTTTATGCTGGCATTTAGGAAAAGGACGTAGGGGATGGCTGTTTTTTCAACAGACTAGAAAAATTTTATACACAGTGCTTCTCACAACAATCAACGGATTATATACTTTAAATACAGACGTCGGATTGTTATTTCGAATTTATTTCAATAAATCGCACCATGAAATATTTTTGATGTGAAAATGCCATTTTCAAATTCACATTCAGTTGATATAGCAGCTGTAAAATGGCGATACTGTAAATAGACAACATTTTCTTTTCATCGGAGGATGAACTATGTCAAAGGTAATTGGCGTGGATCTTGGAACCACGAATTCATGCGTAGCTGTTATTGAAGCTGGCGAGCCAGTCGTAATTCCAAATTCTGAGGGCGGCAGAACTACGCCGTCCGTCGTAGCGTTTGCAAAAAACGGTGAAAGGCTTGTCGGCCAGGTTGCCAAGCGACAGGCTGTAACAAATAGCGAGCGCACAATCAGCTCAATCAAGCGTGAAATGGGCAGCGACTTCAGAGTAAATATTGATGGAAAGAAGTATTCGCCTCAGGAGATTTCAGCTATGATTCTGCAAAAGCTGAAGGCCGACGCAGAGGCCTATCTCGGCGAAACGGTATCTGAAGCCGTCATCACCGTGCCGGCATACTTCACGGACTCACAGCGCCAGGCTACCAAAGATGCGGGAAAAATTGCCGGCCTGAATGTGAAACGCATCATAAATGAGCCGACCGCAGCTGCATTGGCCTATGGCGTGGATAAGGAAGAGCCGCAGAAGATTATGGTATACGATCTGGGCGGCGGTACATTTGACGTCTCGATACTCGATATCAATTCCGATGTAATCGAAGTGCTTGCAACAGCGGGCAACAACCGCCTTGGCGGCGATGATTTTGATCAGTGCATTGTGGATTATCTCGTTGACAGCTTCAAGCAGGAGCATAAAATCGACCTGCGCAAGGATTCTACTGCCATGCAGCGCGTGCGCGAAGCGGCGGAAAAGGCCAAGATCGAGCTTTCTGGAATCACCATCGCCAATATCAACCTGCCGTTTCTGACCTCTAATAAAAACGGCCCATTGCACATGGAAACTACGCTGAGCCGTGCAAAATTCGATGAATTGACGCGCCATCTTGTAGATATGACGATGGGCCCGGTGCAGCAGGCGATGGCCGATTCCGGTCTGAAACCCGCTGATCTTTCAAAGGTACTGCTGGTAGGCGGTTCCAGCCGCATTCCGGCGGTTCAGGAGGCCGTGAAGCGCTTTACTGGCCGTGAACCGTTCAAGGGCATCAACCCCGACGAATGCGTGGCTATGGGCGCCGCGCTTCAGGCAGGCGTAATGGGCGGCGACGTACGCAGTCTGTTGCTGCTGGACGTAACGCCGCTCTCACTGGGTATCGAAACGGTAGGCGACGTGTTCGCCAAGATCATAGAGCGCAATTCCACAATACCGATTCAGCGCAGCCAAATATTCACCACGGCTGCCAGCTTTCAAACCGCGGTCGATGTTCATGTGCTTCAGGGCGAGCGGCCGATCGCATCGCAAAACCGCGAGCTGGGTCGCTTTCGGTTGGATGGCATTCGCCGTGCGCTGCGCGGTGTTCCTCAGATCGAAGTTACGTTTTCAATCGATGCAAACGGTATTGTAAACGTATCTGCGCGCGACTTGGGAACCGGCCGCCAACAGAACATTACCATCACGAGTTCTTCAAATATGAGCCAGGATGAAATCAACCACGCAATTCGCGATGCAGAAACCTACGCGGCTGAGGATGCCAAGCGCAAGGAAGAAGCAGAAATGCAAAATCGCGTTGACAATCTGATTTACCAGGCCGAGAGCGTGATGAAAAAACTGAGCCACGACGACCGACAGCGCATGTCAGCGCTGGTAAAGGATGCCAAGCGCGCACTCAAGAGTAAGGATGCAAACGCTGTACGCAATTCATGCATGGAACTTGAGCGCGCATTGAGCGCCGCCGGGCAATCGGTTTGGAGCGACGCCGCGCCGAACCAGGAAGACGGCGTATATGATGCCGAATACGAAAAGCGCGATGGACAATAATTCTTTCTTGCAGCTATGCTTGTACCTGCGGCGTTAACAAAAGTGCGATATAATACAAATTGTATTTTTTGCACTTCAGGCGTTCATTGAACTGTATAAACGATCGTGGGGGGTGGCGCGGATGTTCGGCTATGTCATTACCAACTGCAAAACCCTTTCAGAAAGCGAGCGATTTCGCTTCAGGGCGCTCTATTGCGGCATGTGCCGGGTGCTCAAGCAGCGTTACGGAAACATTGGGCGTTTCACGCTGAGTTATGATATGACTTTTCTGGCGCTCGTGCTTTCGGCGCTCTATGAGCCGGCAGAGGATTGTGGCATGGAAAGATGCCTGCCACATCCTGTCAGGCCGCATGAATATGCGGTTACGGAAATGTCAGCCTATGCGGCGGATATTAATGTTGCGCTGGCCTATCACAAGTGTGCCGACAACTGGCAGGACGACCATAATCCACTCTATGCCGCTGCGAAAGGCGTACTGCACACTGCATATGGGAAGGCGTTGAAGCGCATCCCTGAAAAATGCCAGGTTATTGAGGCATGGATGCGCGATATCCGGGCATTGGAAGCTTCCGGCTGCGATCAAATCGATTCGCCTATGAATCTGACCGGCGATATGATGGGCAAACTATTTCAGTATGATCCTGACGATTATTTTGCCAGGCAGCTCTATGATATGGGTGCCGGGCTCGGCCGTTTCATTTACTTTATGGACGCTTACGATGATTTTGATTCGGACGTTCGCCACGGCAAGTTTAATCCGCTCAGGGAAATGCGCAAGCAGGCAGATTTTGAAGCAGTATGTAAGAGTGGTCTGACGATGATGATGGCGGATTGTGCGGAAGCCTTTGAGCGCCTTCCTATCGTGAAGGACGCTGACCTGATACGCAATATACTCTATTCGGGCGTGTGGGCGAAGTACGGTTATATTCAAAGCAAACTGGCTGAAGGAAAAGGAGCACAATAATGCAGGATCCCTATCGGGTGCTGGGCGTTTCTCAGAGCGCTTCGGAAGATGAAATTAAAAAAGCGTACCGCGCGCTGGCAAAGAAGTACCACCCAGATGTGAACAACGGCTCAGCCGAGGCTGAAGCGCGCATGAAGGAAGTGAATGAGGCGTATTCCACCATTATGAAAATGCGCCGCGACGGCACTTCCGGAAACACAGGCAGCCAGAACACCTATGGTGGCTATGGCGGCGCTGGCGGCTATAATTCCAAGTCCTCCTATGGCAGCGGTTTCTACGGTTCCGGCTACGGCGGTTATGGCGGCTATGGCAGCTATGGTAACCAGGGGCGCAGCTATTCTTCCGATCCCAGAATGACTGCCGCGCGCAACTATATTCGCAGCGGCAGCTATCGCGAGGCTATCAACGTGTTGGGCAGCGTGAACGAGCGCAGCGCGGAGTGGTACTATCTGTGCGCAGAGGCCAATTTGGGGCTCGGGAACCGCGTAGCCGCACTCAATTACGCGCGTCAAGCTGCAAGCATGGAGCCAAACAATTTTGAATATCAAGCGCTGCTGGCGCGAATAGAAGGACGTACCAACAGCTATCAGAATGCCGGAAGCAGTTTCAATGCGCAGCAGTTCATATGCCGCAACCCGCTGGGCATGTGTTGTCTGCTGTCACTGTTGTGTAACTGCTGCTGCGGCGGATGTGGTGGCGGATACTATGGCGGATTCCGATGACCGACGAAGAAGGGAGCATTTATCATGTGGCAAAAGATTAAAAACGGTTTTCGAAGCTTTATGACGGGCCGGCATGGCTCAGATCAGCTTTCTCTGGCCATGCTGATCAGCGGTCTCGTGCTTACGCTGATTTCCAGCCTTACAAAGATCGTTCTTTTCTATTATCTTGGCGTCGCTGCTTATGTCTGGACGCTTTTCAGAATGTTTTCACGGAACAACGTGAAGCGCAGCGAAGAAAACGCCGCTTATTTGAAATTCACACGAAATTTTAAGACGAACGTCAGCCAATTCTTTGCGCGCGTAAAGAATGCGCGGCGCTTCAAATACTTCCGCTGCCCGGAATGTAAGGCGCGGCTGCGCCTGCCCCGTAAGGTGGGTGAAGTGACGGTTACCTGCGGCAAGTGCCATCATCAATTCAAGCAAAAGGCCTGATTGCGCATCAGAATCTATACAGGGCCGCTCTCTATCATGAGAGCGGCCCCTATATTCTTATTGACAAAATCAGTATTTTTGCGGATCGGCGACTCTTGCAGAGAGGCACCGGCAAGTCTTAAAGGACAATTCTTATTGCGGTATGCGAACGCATAACCCGCGGGGAATAATCTCAAATTCAGCGGTATCGGTATTCCTGAGTTCGCCGTCCATGTTCACTGTCATGCCAGAGCAGCGAACCGAAAGCTTCTTGCAGCGCAGCGCTTTGCCGAGTCCAAACCGGACATGCTGTCCGCCTACGAAGAAGGCAATCAGCGGCAGTATCGTGCGCCGCCTCACCGGCTTCACAACCACAACGTCGAACAAGCCGTCGTCTACCAGCGCATCTGGCACAGCCTTCATGCCGCCGCCGATATAGCGCCCGTTTCCGATGGATAGTATGGCGAACGACATTTCCTCTTCCGGCGCGCCATCAATTGAAATCCGCGCCGTAGTTGGTCTGTAATGCTTCACCGCATCCACCAACGCGTGCATGTAAGCGCGCAAGCCCGTATAACGGCTCTTATATTTTTCCAGGCAATTCAGCACATCCACATCAAAACCTGTACCTGCGACATTTAAAAAGTGCATGTCGTTCATGCGGCACAGGTCAATGCGCTTCACCGGCGCGTCCAGTTGAACCTCCAGCGCCGCAATCGGATCGCGTGGCAGCTTCAAGCTCTTGATAAAATCGTTGCCTGTGCCGCAGGACACGAATAGCAGCGGCACATCGCACTGCGACATGCCATTTACGATTTCGAACAGCGTACCGTCTCCGCCGATAGCGATGATACCCTCCGGCTTCTTCGCTGCCACACGCTCTGCTATGGCC
>CAKUDW010000072.1 GCA_934645275.1 uncultured Clostridia bacterium | reverse complement strand
GGCTTCCTTCACGAATTGCTCGTGCAAATCCGTTGGCACACAAATATCTACGATATCTACGCCCACCTCATCCTTAGCGGCTTTCAGCGAGGTAAAGAAGCGGCAGCCGTATTCCTGCGCCACCTTTTCGCCCTTTTCTGCATTGCGGCCGATCACAGCCACGAGTTGAACATCATCCATCTTCTTGAGCGCGGCCAAATGGTTTTGCGCAATATAACCGCTGCCCTGCACTGCCACTTTAAACATTCCGTTTCCTCCTCTATTATCTGCTTTTATTGAACGCTTATCGCCTAAATATCCAGTGGGTTTACTAATTATATTGTACCATAGCGTCCCAACAAAGTCAATATCTCTCAATAATTTGTACAAGCCGCATGAATACGTTTTGTTTTTTATGGAATAAAACTATTTTCATTCCTCGCTCGTCCATCCGCCGCAATGCATCGCAGCCGTGTCTTTCAAGAACTATCAGCGTATCTCTGCGAAATTTGCCTACCCGCAAAACTCCGTTTCGCTAATCCTGTCCTATAAAAATGCCGATACCCTCTAAACGAAGATACCGGCATTTCTAACTGCTGCGGCCACGTTCAGCCACGTCTGCGCAGAATTTCAAAGCGCTTGTCTATATAATATTCCGCCAGTCCCAGACCGCTGTCCTCGGGCGGAATATGCCCGTAGTCAAAGGTCAGCCCGTGCATCAGCAGGTTACCGCAGCGTTGGCCAGACATTGAACGCAGCTTTTGCAGAAAGCTTCCACCCAACCGCTCTATGCCGCCGCCAATAATCACGCGCCGTATACCCGTAACGCACACCACACTGTATATGCCTGCAAATAGCTGCGCCGCCACATTATCCATTGCTTCCGACACTTCGCGTTCACCCGCATCGCAGGCAAGGCCAATCATTTCCGGCGTAAGCTTGCCCGGCTGCTCAAGTTGCAATTTTCGAATAGTTTCCACAGGCTTGAAGGCCGCGATCTGGCTCACATGATCCACAATAGCTTCCATGTTCACATACTGCTCAAGACAGCCGCGACCGCCGCAGGAACAGGGCCGTCCGCGATAATTAATGGTCACATGGCCAATTTCACCGGCAAATCCATCTTTCCCGGTAAACACCTCGCCCTCGGAAATGATACCTGCGCCCACGCCGTCGCAGACGTTCACATAAATCAGGTTCTCCACCTGCTGCCCAAGCGCGTCCATACGCTTTTTTTCCGCGTAGGCCAGCGACTGCGAACTGTTGCCGAAGAACAGCGTAATGCCCAGCTCCTGTTCGAGCGCCTCCATCGCCTCGCGGCGAATGGAAATATGTAGCGTCGACAGCGAAAACAGCTTCTTTTCCGAAAGATAAATACCCGGAAAACTGACGCAGACGGCCAGCGCAATTTCAGGACGGTACAGCTTGGAACGCCTGAGCAGAATATCGCGAATCAACTCGGCATAGTCGGCGCTCGCATCCGGATTCGGGTCGAGCGCGTCCTCTGCAAAGCCGCCGTACTGTTCCGCGGAATGATTCACAAACAGCGTTTCCAGCGGTTCCATTTTCAGGTTGTACAGCGTGTAGCGCACACCGAGCTTGCCCAGCGAAAACACGGGAATCTGCCGTCCAGAGGCATTGATGCACAGATTAATGGGCTTGCGGCCCGTCTGCATTGTGCGCGCATAGCCGGTTTCCAGCACCAAATTCTCACGCACCAGCTCGTCAACGAGTGCGGAGACCGTGGTTGGGCTGAGGCCGGTAACGCGCACAAGGTCCGCGCGCGCCATATCACGATTCCTGTTCAGCAAATTGAACAGGTGCTTGATATTCTCTTCCTTGATGATTTGCTGATTGGTCAGCCGTTCCGCGCCGCTCTGCCGCTCTGAAAGATAATTCATTTCGCTTGCATTCCTCGCCCTAATGAATTTTAGTTTCTTTCATCATTATAGCACACGCGCAGAAATTTTTCCACTTTAGCACGAATCATTGTTATATATGCTTAGTTTTATCATCAAAAAATGGAATTTTTATATAATAGATATCGTTTTCCGACAGTGATACAGCATAGCCTTCGCCAAAGTCAGGCTGCCAGGCATATATGTGCTTTCCTTCTTCGGGAAACCAACGCGCCATCAGCGCGGCGATTACGCCGCCGTGGCACACGGTTATCGCGCCGTCCGGCACGCCCTTTATTGCCGCCGCCACGCGCGCTCCAAACGCATTCGCCGCTTCGCCGCCGGGCGGCGCGGCACAGCCGCTTTCATCGGTAATCCATGCCTGATAATCTGCGTCTGCGCAGAGCTCGGCATAGCTGTGCAACTCAAATCTGCCAAAATTGATCTCCCGCAAGCCGTCAACGCGGCAATCCGGTTCGCGGCCAAACAGCAATAGCGCCGTCTCGTCGCAGCGGCGCATGCCGCTCGAAATGAGCTTGGCGCCCTGTGCTTCCGGATATCGCGCCTGCCCACGCTTTTCTTCCAGAGCGCGCCTGCCCGCGTCCGACAACGGCAAATCGCTGCTACCGCAGTATAAGCGGCGCTCGTTAGCCGCCGTCATGCCATGGCGAATCAAATAAATCATTCTCGAATCACCTGTGGAATGCCGCAGAACAAGCGCACCACGCGTGCGGCACGCTGAGCCAGATAGTTATTCAGCCGTCCATTTTCCTCGCGCCAGAGCCGCATTTCAGCATCCATTGGCACCACGCCGCAAGAAAAATCCAGACCAATGAGCGCCTTGCCCGCCCATTCAGCGCAGTGCTGTTCAAAATAGGAAACCACGCTTTCGCCGCGGCGCACGCAGCCCAGGGCAAACATCTCAAGCCCATCAAAGGCTTCCGCCGCCGCGAAGTCAATCTCACACATATCCGCGTCCAAATGCACAATATTCGTCATTCCAAGCGCAGTGCGGACATATTCCGCCATGCCCTGATGCGCGCCGCCGAATATGAAAATCACATTGAATCCCCCCTAGCGTATTATCGCCAATGCAATAAGGCCGCAAAGCTCTGAGACCGTCAACGAAAAACCGGCCAGATCCCCCGATACGCCGCCCAGCGCGCGCACGCACCAGCGCATTGCCAACGCATAGCTTGCACTGACAACTGCGCCTACAATCAGCCCGTGCCAGCCGAGCGCAGCGCCCAGTGCCGCAAACGCCAATGCTCCCTGCGCCAGCACGGCAACCGTAAAGCACGCAGGTGCGGCATCGGAGGCGGCATACTGGCTGTGTCCCAGCGGCCTAAGCCTGAGCACGCAAAGTGCCGAGCCACAGCGCGACAGTAGTGGAATCAACAACAGCGCAAAGCAACGCTCAATCGACGCTGCCGCTGCGAATTGCAGCATAAACAGCAGCGCGATCATTACCACGGCAAACGAGCCGACATGCGAATCCTTCAGTATGCGCAGGCGCTCCTCACGGCTACGCCAGGAGAGCATTGCATCCGAGGTATCCATAAAGCCATCCAGATGAATGAAGCCCGTCAGCAAAAACGGCGCAGCTGCGATCAGCGCGCTCGCCAACAGCCGCGGTAAAACGTGGCGCGCCAGCAACGCCAGCGCCCACCAGAGCGTGCCGATAACCAGCCCCACCAGCGGCAGGCAGGCGATCATGTGCCGCCTGAGCGTCTCATCCCAGTTCTTCAGGCGCAGCGGAACCGCGCTGAACATGCTCAGCGCCATTGAAAATGCCGTCCATACCTTTTTCACAGCGGCTGCGCTCCTTTATGACAAATCACGCATCCGGCAGAAACCTCCAGCACATTGTCGCAGATCTGTGCCAGCCGCCTGTCGACGCAGGCCAGTCCGCGCCGGTAGCGCTCTGTCCATTCATCAAAGATAGCAGCGTCGCCATAGATATAATCTGAAACAAACACCGCGCTGCCCACGTGCCGGGCGAATACTTCCAGCTGCGCGGCCACGCGCTCGGGCGCGCCGGCATCGAAGCCGTCGGACGTAAACATTTCATTGGCCAGCAGTGCCGTCACGCTATCGAGCAGGAACGAACCCGCTGCATCCGCGCCATGCAGACAGGACGGAATATCGCGTCCGCATTCCAGCGTTTCAAAGCCCCAGCCCTCGCGATCTCGAATATGGCGGGCAATGCGCGCGTCGTCTTCCGCGCCGGTGGAAATCATCGTGGCCACATAGTACAGCGGCGTTCCCGCGGCTTTAGCCAATCGCTGGGCATACCAGGATTTGCCGTTCTTGCAGCCGCCGGATATGAAGGTCAGCATATCGACATCACCTCTGCAGGCGCGCATCAGCACGAATTTCATCCAGATAACCGTCATCGATGCGCGCTTCCTCGAACGTCGCCATATCCTTGAGCACCGTCAGCGCCGCGTCGATCACTTCAAAGGCAATCGGGCAACCGCTGCCCTCACCCAGTCGCATCTGCAAATCCAGCATGGGCGCAAGGCCCATTTCACGTATCGCCAGCATGTAACCGCGCTCACAGGAAATATGAGAAGCGAACAGGTAGTCCTTACAGGCGGAGTTGATGCGACACGCACACAGCGCCGCCACAGCGGAAATATAACCGTCTACCACCACGGGTAACCGCCGTGCCGCCGCGCCCAAAAACGCGCCGCACATCGCTGCGATGTCAAAACCGCCCAACTTGGTCAGCACATCCACCGGATCGCTCCTGTCAGGCGCATAGCGCGCAATGGCGGCGTCAATGAGCTCACGCTTGCGCGCAAAACCCGCGTCGTTCACGCCGCCGCCGCGCCCCACCGTCTCGCATGCCGGCAGGTTCAACAGGCAGGAAAGCACCGCGCTGGAGGTAGTGGTATTGCCAATTCCCATTTCCCCCACGCCCAGAATTTCAACGCCATCGTCCGCTGCGTCTGCCGCGGTTTGAACACCGATCTGAATGGCTTTGAGCGCCTGTTCACGACTCATCGCAGGTTCTACAGCCAGGTTGCGCGTGCCATGTGCAATTTTCTTATTAATGACGCCCGGCTGTGAGAAATCCGCGTTGACGCCCACATCGTAGACGCGCAGCTCCGTATGAAAGTGCTTCGCGAGTACCGCCACGCCTGTAAGGCCGCGCGTGAAATTAATCGTCTGTGCCAGCGTGACCGACTGCGGCGCGGAAGCGACGCCCTCGGCTACCACGCCGTTATCTGATGCGAATATCAGTATTCTGCGCTTTTTTGCATCGTTGCGCAAGCGACCGGTGATGCCCGCAAAACGCACGGAAATATCTTCTAGCGCCCCCAAACTGCCCGGCGGCTTGGCAAGCGCAGCCTGCCGTTCTTTGGCGAGCCGCATCGCCTGCGCGTCGAGCGGCGGAATATGAATTTCAAACATCCAGAAAGCCCTCCTTCGCCAGATAATCCATGCATGCGCGCGCATCGCGGCTTTCAACGCACCAGCCGGCCTCCGGCGCGCATTCCTCAAGCAGGCCGAGTATCCCCGGCATATCCAGCGTGCCGCAATTAAGCGGCGCGTGCGCATCGCGCGTACCGTCGTTATTGTGCAGGTGAACATGGCCGATGCGCTGTCCGAAGCGACGTATCCAGTCGGTCACAGGGATCCTGGAATAGGCGTTTGCATGGCCCACATCCAGACAGATGCGCACGCGCGGATTATCTACGCCTTCCACCACCTCGCAAAGCGGTTCCGGTGTGGGCTCGAGCACATTTTCAAGCATCAGTTCAAAGCCTTCTGGCAATTCCTGCGCAAAGCTGCGCCAAAATGAAATAGATTTGGGCACAAACCATTCCGGATAATACACCTGCGGTGCAAAGCCCGAATGCACAATCAGACGATGAATGCCGAGCCGAACACAGGTTTCAACTGCCTGACGGTAGCGGTTCAGACTCACTGCGCCGATCATGGAATCGATGGCGCAGGGCGTAAGCTCATAGTAAGGCGCATGCAATGAAAGCGGCTCAAACGGCTCAAGCTGGCAGCGCTTCGCTTCGATCAGGGCCGCATTCTCCATGTTTTCCGCCTGGCAAAAGGCAATGGTTTCCACGCCCGCGTTCCACTCGCCCGCTATCTCCCGCGCCGCGGGGTCCATTTCAGATATGTATATTCTTCGCACGTCAGACTGCTCCTCAACATGTTCAAAGGCGCTCAAATATAGGAATACCGGCCGAACAGCGCCCCCTGCCCGGCCGGTTTCACGCTGCCCGCTCACCAGAGCGCCACATGCCGGGGGATTTGGCCTGCAACGCAATGACTGCGGACATAAAAAACAGGATATATCAGATTCTTCGCCGATACATCCCGCAACACATATTTCGCCGCTGCTTCACGCCGAAATCGGAACATATCCTTCTTTGAGACCGAAGAAAGCAATACGCGATCCGCAGGCAGGTTTTCTGACTCGGCCTCATCGCCTTGCGCGCCTTCTCGGCCTGAAGGCCAATGGCATCGTGCGCTCAGCTCCGCATCACAGCAGCGGTCCTGTTGGGGAATTGCACCCCATTCCCTTTCACCCGGCAAGCGGGTTCACCCGTGGATTTCCGATATTCTGTTTTTCAAATCATATTATAGCACAGCCGCCCCGCTTTGTAAAGCGACGCGCAGATATTTTTTATACCGCGGCTATTTCGCGTCTTGTGTCTTCACGATTTCCACGATCTCGGAAAACTTTCCAGTTACATAGTCGTAGCTCTCGCGCCGATGTGGCAGCATACAGGCGGAGCAATCCTTGATTCCACCCTCCATATAGCTGAAATGGCCGCCGCATTTTTTGCCTAGCGCATATAGCGGGCAATAACAGAACAGGCAGTTAAAATCCTCCGGCCGGCTGGTTTTATGACAGGGGAAATACTCGCATTCGCGGTTCTGAAAAAAAGCGTAGTGACGATCATCGACCATATCTCATTTCCTCCAATATACTTGATTTGCGCGCTTGAATTTTATCCTGCGCCGCGCTATAATAATGCAAAACCAATCTGCAAAGGGGGCTTGCGCCATGTATGACGAGCTGAGCGCCGTCGATATCCAAAAAATGCAGGAGGAAATCGACTACCGCATGCGCGAAGTCCGGCCCAAAATCCTCGAGGATCTAAAAACCGCGCGCGGCTTTGGCGACTTGAGCGAAAACTATGAATACAAGGCTGCCAAACAGGAGCTGCGCCGCTGCGACAGCCGCCTGCGTTATCTGCGCCGCATGATAAACACCGCCCGTGTGATTCCCGAAAAAGCGCCGAAGGCGGGCGTGGTCGAGCTGTTCGACAAGGTAGACATCTATTACGAGGACGAACAGGAAACCGAAACTATCCAACTGATGACCACGCTGCGTCAGGACGCACTGAGCTCCATTATCAGCAAGGAATCTCCGCTCGGCCGAGCCGTGATGGGCCGCAAGGTAGGCGACCGGGTTGAGGTACGCGTCAGCAACGACGTGCATTACTTCGTGCAGATTCGCGGCATCCACAAGGGTACGGACGATGATTCTCTGCCCATCAGCAGTTTTTGAAACCTTTCTGACAGGCTGGCGGAAGTTTACAAGAAACTTCCGCCAGCGCCATTCTGGAATCCGCAGAATTCGTGCGTGCGAGTCGCGTCTGGGCTTCGCAAGACAGCGCAACCGTGCTCGAAGATAAATGCCGGCCATTCTTCTTTCAGTTCAATCAACCGATATCCTCTCCCAGATCGTCGATTGAAATATTTACGCCGTTCACCTCTACGCCCTCGTCGGCACGAATGAGTATGTAGCGCGAACCGTCAATCGTACGCGTCTGAATCAGATCGCTGCGCTCGGGATTTACCTTCACAATCACGTCCGGCGTGCGCAGCTCAAACTTTTTCACATCCACAATATTCTGCGCTTTCAAGTCTGCGGGGCCAAAGGTCTCGTCGTAGCGCTCTTCAAAGGTTTCCAGATGTGCGTCTGCCACGCCGCACTCGCGCAGCATGGCGCTCATCTCGCGCTTAGATACCGTGGGGATTTCCGGCGATTTTTCACTCTTACGCTCTTCTACCAGATTGCGTATCTGTTCGTGTACGGTCTGCACCACTTCCAGATTGCAGTCCTCCGCCAGCGCGTCGCTCAGCAATGCTTCAAACGCCTCCTGCTGCTCAGCTGCAGGCATCGGTGGGCGATTATCAAAAACGGCGTTCGCGAATTCTTCGTGGCTCTCGGCTGCATCGCGATTGTAGTAAAGCGCGCCGTAAATATTAGCGCCGCCGTCCTCATAAGCGGGGAACATGAAGCCGAGCTCCGGCCCAGACACCACCCATTCCAGATCGCGGTCGTGAAACGCCTTATCTTCCGTGCAATAGCACAGCGCCGGGCGCGTCAGCTTTACCGGGCAGACGCAGCAAAGGATATAAGAAAAAACATCCTGTGAATATTCGTCAGCCTTGTATTCATCGCGAGCGCGGAAGGGAATATCGTAGCTGTCGTGCATCAGCAGAATCAGGTAGTTGCCTTCCATTTCCAGCGAATCGATCACGCTGCGGTAGAAGCGCTCCAGCGCCTGATCCACCTTCAGCGCCGTACTATTGAGCGCCGTCAGCAGGCGATGCTGCTCGCTTTCGACCACCTGATCCGGCCTGAATTGAATCTCAATCAGATTCTTACCGGGTATGCCCGAAAGCGCACGCCGAAACAGCGCCAGATATTTCTCGCCCTCTTCCTGAGGCAAAGTGAGCAGCGAATGCGAAAATTCGGAAATAATATCTCCCTTTTCATCAACATAGCAGCCGCGGATGCAATCGATGCTATTGCGGTCGGGATTGAGCCGCCTGCGAATCTCGGCAATTTCCTGTTTATTCATATTTAGACAATTCCTTTTCTATCCAGTTTTGATTTTGGAACTACGGTTATTATGATTATAGCACGCGCCCGCGCCACGTTTGCGACGGGATTATGACCTTTTCCGTAC